>NZ_JBEXSZ010000135.1:0-22678 GCF_040613865.1 Streptomyces sp. NPDC006197
GGCCTGGTTCCGGCTCGCCGGCGTCGAGGACCCCGAGCACATGCAGGACGCCCGCGACAGCGCCCTGTCCATCGTCAAGGGCCACCGCGTCTCCGCGGCTGCCCCGGCACCGGCGCACCGGGCGGGAACGCCGGCGCGGGAACGCCGGCCGCAGGGGTGCCGGGACCGGGCGGGACGGGAAGGGGCGCGGCGGCCGCGGGGGCACCCGGCGCGCCGTACGGAGGAACCCCCGCCGGAGGCACCGCGCCGCCCGGCTGCACCGGGGCAGGGACGCCGGGCGCGACCGGCCCGCCCCCCGGAACGGGGGCGGGAGTCACCGGCGGGGCCGGCGGTGCGACGTTCCAGCCGGGCTCGAAGCCGCTGCCCGCCGGGAGGCCCGGCACGGCGACCGGCGCTCCGCTCGGCGGCGGGGGAGTGACACCGCCCGTCCCCGTACCGCCCGACGCGTTCTGCGTGTACCAGGCGGGCGGGGTGTAGTCGATGGTGAACTCACCCGTCATCTCGGCGGGATCCGCGTCGGACTGATCGTCGGCGGGTGGATTCCAACCCCCGTGGATCTCGTCGCGATCGCCGTTCACTTTGCCTCCTGGTGTGGTCGAGCACCCTTGTGCCGTTGTTGGGCGGGGCCCTTCCACCCTAAACGCCGCGGGGCGCGCCGGGGCAGGGCCGACGGCCCCTCCGCGCCCGCCTCCGCGACCCGGTCCGGGCCCCAAGTGACCCGGCCGCGCCGCAGAGTGAGAACCCCCACCGTTCAAAACGATGCAAAAACGGACGTACTTGAACGGCCCCGTGTCATGAGGCCGCCGCTCAGTCCATCCGGCGGGCGCCGCCCAACAATCCTGTCTCGGCGTCCGTCGCCTGGGTCATCACGAACTGGCGGTCGTTCGGTGTGCACCAGAGGGTCACCCCGTCGGCGAGCGTGGACAGCGCCTCGTACTCGTTCCGGGGCAGGCTCATGATGCGGCCGATCTGGGCCGCCTCGTCCGGGGACACCCGCTGGACGCCGACCAGGGAGGACTTCTCCAGGAGCCGGGGCGCGACCGGGCTCAGATACGGCAGCAGCGTCACCACGGACTGCCAGGGCGCCGACACGACGCGGCCGCGCGGCGGCCGCATGCCGCAGTCGCGCACCACGACCACCGGACTGCCCGCCGACGCGCCCTGCGGCGGCACCCGGCCCACGTCGTGCAGCGTGATGCACGGCTGCCCGCCGCCCGCGGCCTGCGCCAGGGCCGTCCACGCCTGGGCGCGGCCGGTCTCGACCGCCACCCGGGCGCCGGTCGCGGCCGCGCGCAGGGCCAGTACCTGAGCGGTCCACAGACCGCCGATGAGGGTGACGTCGTACGGGACGGGCCGGTTGATGCCGAGCACGGCCGGGCGGCCCTCGGCGTCCACGCCGATCACCATGCCGTCGTCGCCGACCGGCAGGGCCAGCGCCTCCAGCTGTTCCAGGGGTACGGAGTGCCGGTCGCGGCGCGGCCCGACGAGTCCGAAACCGAAGCGGGGACGGGAGGCCCGACCCGTACGCCGGGCGGAAGGCGCGCTCGAAGTCGGTGACGTGCCGAAGGAGGAGGTGGTGGACATCAGCGCGCACCTCCCAGCGGAAGCGTCGCCAGGATGCCGGGCACCTGTTCCCGGTCGAGCCGTACGAGCCCCGTCTTCACCCCGCGCGCCGCACGCTCCAGCTCGTGCCGCGCGGCCACCAGTTCCTCGTCACTGCGTCCGGTGATCCGCACGTGTCCGGTCACCGTCACCTCCTGCCGGTCCCCGCCGCTCAGCGTCAGGCTGAACGTCGTCGCGAGCGCGGGCAGCGAGGTCAGCAGGGCCACCAGCTGCGGCATCGACGCGCCCGCGCCGCCGTTCCGGCCGCCCAACTGGGGCCAGCGCCCCACCCAGTACGTCGTGTGCCGTCGGTCGTCCACCCGCCAGGTCCGCGCGGTCTCCTGGGTCCGGCGCCCCTGTGCCTGGCCCCGGCCCGCCTGCGCGATCGCCATCGGGCTGGCGCAGCTCGACGTGGCGAGCGCCGAGGTCAGCTCCTGCTCCGTCAGCACGCTCGCCCGGAACCCGGCGCCGGCGAGCCGGCTCGCCAGCTGGTCCGCCGCGCGCACCACGCACTTCTGGGCGCCGGTCATGCCGCCGCCGCGCGCGGCGACCGCCTCCGGGCAGAGCTCGGGGTCGAGCTTGAGCGCGATCCAGGTGATGCGCACCGCGGGCGAACCCGTCTGCGCCTGGAGCGGCCCGTAGTTGCGGGCGGCCATCGACTGCGCGGGCAGGTGAGGGGCGGGCGCCGGCTGCGTGTGCTGCACGATCTGCGCCGACTCCAGCCGGATGCCGTCCACGCTCAGCACGTCCCGGACGAGCCCGACGGGCAGCGGCTTCGCCGCGCGGTCCGGGCGCAGCGCCGTGCCGTCCGACTCGACCCGCAGGACGGCGGTCAGGAAGGTGCCGTCGCCGACCATCCCGACCGGACGCCGGTCGCGGTCGCTGTACGCGTAGGTCCGCAGCGCGGGGTCGCACTCCACGAGCGGCGCGAACCCCGGCTCGGTGTCCTCCGGCACCGTGAGCGAGGCGGCCCGGCGCGAGCGGGCGCGCAGCGCGAGGAAGGTGCCGAGCCACTCGGGCAGCGAACGCCGGTGCCGGCGCACCACGGCGAGCAGGACCAGCACGACGGCGACCACGCCCGCGGGGACGAGCAGCATCGGCTCGACGACCCAGGCGAGGAGCAGCAGCGCCGCCGCCACCTCGATCAGTACGAGCTGTTGCAATCGGAACGAACCGAAGTGTCCGGGACGTGCCTGGAGCCGCGGTGAGACCGCGGGGGCGGGGCCCGTGGACGGGGATGTGGAGGCAGCGGCCGCGGCGGGCCGCCTCCGCCTCGCGGAAGCCATGATGGAGAATCCCCCTCAATTCGTCCCGATGACCCTGGCCCGCCAGGGCTTTGGCGGCCGGATCACCCTACCCGCCCCACGAACCCCACGGGACAGCAGGCATAGTAGGGGGCCGGTCCGAAGGCCGGGGCCCGGGTGTCACCACCCCGGGGGCCCCGCGCGAAGATCGCGCCTGACGAGAATGGGGACTCATGGCATCGCGGCGGGACGAGCTCAACGCGTACACCTTTGCGAAGAAGCGCACGGTGGCGGCATTCCTCCAACCCTCGCCCTCCGGCACGGAGGAGGGGGCGCCGAAGCCGCTGAAGGCGATCGTCCCCGGAATGATCGTCGCCGCGCTCGTCGTCGCCGGGTTCGGCGCCTGGGGCATGTTCAGTCCCACCGCCCCCAAGGGCTGGGACACCCCCGGCACCCGGGTCATCGTCGGCAAGCAGTCGACCACCCGGTACGTCGTCCTGGAGACCGGCAAGGGCAAGGACAAGAAGACCCTGCTCCACCCCGTCCTCAACCTCGCCTCCGCCCGACTGCTGCTCAACCCCGACCAGTTCCAGGTCATCCAGGTCGACGACAGGAAGCTCGACGAGGGCAAGCCGCCGCGCGGGCCCATCCTCGGCATCCCGTACGCCCCCGACCGGCTGCCCGTCGCGGAGGACGCCGGCACGGAGAAGCGCTGGGCCGTCTGCGAGCAGCCCGGCGGCGGCAAGGGCGCCAGCGTCCAGAAGGCGACCTTCCTCCTCGCCAAGCGCGACGCCGACCGGACCGAGGGCGACAACAAGCTGAAGAACGGGCAGGTCCTGTACGTCAAGGGCCAGAAGGGGAGCGCCCAGTTCCTCGTCGACCACACCGGCACCAAGTACCCGGTGAAGGCCGAGCGGCCGGGTCTGCTCACCGCCCTCGTCGGTCTCGGCAAGGAGCCGCAGGCCGTCACCGACGACTGGCTCGCCACCCTGAAGACCGGCGACGAGATCGACTTCCCGGACATCGAGGGCACGGTCGGCGCCTCCGCCGGCATCCCCGGCAACACCCTCACCGGGACCGAGAACCGGATCGGCATGGTCCTCCTCGCCCAGACCGGCTCCGGCCCGCAGTACTACGTCGTGCTCGCCGGCAAGGTCCAGCCCGTCACCCCCTTCACGGCCTGGCTGCTCATCAACTCCCCGGAGACCGGCAACCTCGACATGGACGGCAAGGCCACCACCGTCGACGCCTCCTCCTTCGTCCCGGACCCCACCCTCTTCCACGCCGGCGCCCGCTGGCCGACGCTGAAGTCCACCCAGGTCAACGCCACCACCGGCGAGGGCGCCCGCGACACCGTCTGCAGCGTCCTCACCGACGTCGACGAGAAGGGCGACACCACGCTCACCACCTGGGCCGGCACCGAGTACCCCGCCGACATCACGGCCGGCGGCACCAGCACGTACGTCACCCCCGGCACGGGCCTGCTCTACACGCAGATCCAGGGCAAGCAGAAGACGCCCGACGGCTCCCTCTTCCTCGTCACCGACACCGGCCTGCGGTACGCCGTCCAGGCCAACGGAGACAGCGACTCCGCCCGCTCCGAGATCGGCGCCGGCGAGCAGAAGCAGACCGACGGAAGGCCGGAACCCAGCGACGCCCAGAAGCGTCTCGGCTACGAGAAGGTCGCGCCGGTCCTCGTCCCGATCGAATGGTCGGAGTTCCTGTCGAAGGGGCCCCGGCTCGACACCAACAGCGCGCGTCAGCCGCAGGGCTCCTAGGGGGTGGCACCGGTGACGACGACGTACCGCACGGCCGCCCTGCTCGCCGCGGGCACCCTCACGGCCCTGCTGGCCGCCCCCGCCGCGGCCGCCGCCCCCGGCCGGCCCCACCACGACGGCCCGGCCCTCGACGGCAGCGGCGAGTGCACCTTCCCCATGAAGAAACAGATCGAGGGCATCCCCTGGCCGCTCCAGCGGGTCCTCCTCGACGAGCTGTGGCAGGACACCAAGGGCAAGGGCGTCCGGGTCGCCGTCATCGACACCGGGGTCGACGACGTCAACCCGCAGCTGCGCACCGCCGTCGACGCCAAGGCGGGCAAGGACTACCTCAAGCCCGACAAGAACAACCCGTCCTTCGGCGACGAGAAGCGCGGCAAGACCGACGGCACCGTCGACGAGGTCGGCCACGGCACCAAGGTCGCCGGCATCATCGCCGCCCGCCCCCGCAAGGGCACCGGCTTCGTCGGCCTCGCGCCCGAGGCCACGATCATCCCGATCCGGCAGAACGACGAGAAGAACAGCGGCAAGTCCGACACCATGGCGCAGGCGATCACCTACGCCGTCGACAAGGCCGGCGCCGACGTCATCAACATCTCGCAGGACACCACCCAGCCGTTGAGTCCCGACTCGCCCATGGGCAAGGCCGTGGCCCACGCGATCGAGAAGAACGTCGTCGTCGTCGCCTCCGCCGGCAACGACGGCATGGACGGGGCCCGCAAGAAGACCTACCCGGCCGCCTTCCCCGGTGTCCTCGCCGTCGCCTCCTCCGACCGGAACAACGAACGCGCCGCCTTCTCCCAGTCCGGCCCCATGGTGGGCGTCGCCGCGCCCGGCGTCGACATCGTCTCCACCGTCCCCGGCGGCGGCCAGTGCGTCGACAACGGCACCAGCTTCTCCGCCCCGTACGTCGCAGGCGTCGCCACCCTGCTGCGCGCCAAGTACCCGGAGTGGACCGCGGCCCAGATCGTCACCCGGATCGAGCAGACGGCCGTCCGCTCGATCAACGGGCGCGACGACCACGTCGGTTGGGGCGTGATCGACCCGGTCCGGGCGCTCGCCGACCTTCCCGGGACGCCGGCCTCCTCGCCCGTGCCCGATCCGGGCCCGCCCAAGCCGCCGGCTCCCGAGCCGGCCCGGCTGACGCTGTCGGAGACGCCCCAGGAGCGCTCCGAACGGCTCGCCACCTATGCGTTGGGGATCGGAGGTGTCCTGGTGGCCGTGGTCGCCGGGACGGCCACCGTGATCCGCGACAGCCGCCGCAGGAGGGAGGCCCGGTGACGCGCGTACCGGTCAAGTATCGGGTCCCCCCTTTGCAGTTGGAACTGCCGCCGTCAATGGCTACAGTGACCGCTGGGGGCACGACAGTGCGAACCCAGCACGGGGGCGGCATCAGAAGATTCCCGTCCGCATCACGACCGGATGGCCCGACGGCCGGTCCGTCGCAGCCACCGAAGGAAGAAGGGGCAAGATGTCGAAAGACCTGAACGTAACCAGTGCCGAACAAGTCAAGCTCGCCGGCCGGATCCAGGACTTCTCCGACGAGCTCCAGTCCCGCATCACCTCCCTCAACGGCGTGGTCGACCGCGTCCAGGCGGGCTGGCAGGGCGCTGCGAGCAAGGAGTACGACCGGGTCCAGAACGACCTGAACCAGCGTCTGCGCAGCATGCGTGCCGAGCTCAGCAAGCTCGAGGAGATCATGCGGATGAGCGCCGACGGCTTCTCGCAGGAGGAGGAGGACCGCATGCGGTCCTTCCGTCAGATGGACGGCAACTCCGGCGCCGGCGCCTCCGGTGGCCAGAGCGCCATCCTCGGCATCTGAGCCGTCCGACCCGACCAGTCCTCCGCGCCACTTTCACCCGAGGAGTCAACACCATGACCACTGCGGTCAATTACGACACCGTGACGCAGGCGGCGGCCGACACCCGGCTGACCTCCAGCACCCTCACCCAGAAGCTCGACGACCTCATGGCCGAGGTCAACCGCGTCGCCTCCAACTGGGAAGGCGAGGCGAAGATCGCCTACCGCGAGAGCCAGGACCGCCTGACCCGCGACATGGCCGGCATGAACCAGGACCTGGCGCGCATCGCCCAGCTCCTCGACGAGTCGGTCGCCGGCTACCAGGACACCGACAAGGGCAACGCGGCTCGCTTCCGCATGATGTGAGCGCGCTTGCCGTGAGACCCGGCGAACACGTGTGAGGGGGTGGCCCGTTCCGACGGGCCACCCCCTCACACGTACGCCTCAACGCAGGTCGAACTCGCCGTCCCTGGCGCCCAGGACGAACGCGTCCCACTCGGCCTTCGTGTACCGCAGCACCGTGTCCCTGTCGAGCGACGAGCGCATCGCCACCGCGCCCTCGGGCAGCCGCGCGATCTCCACGCGCTCCTCGTCCGGGCTCGTCCCCGGGGCGCCCTGCCACTCCACGCCGGAGATGTCGAGCGCGTACAGCTCGTCCTTCTGGCGTTGCTTCTCGGCGGCCAGGGCGGCGTCCGCGCTCTCGGCGGCGGTCTCGTGGGCGTCGGTCATCGGCGCAATCCCTTCGCGGTGGTACGACGGTCCCTCCCACAGTAGTGGGAGGGACCGCTCCGCTCAGGGCCGTTTCGGGAGCTCAGTGCTGTTCGGGCAGCCAGCCCAGCTGCACCAGCGGCGTCCCGCGCTTGCGCGACACGAACGTGCCCCGGCCCGGAGGCATCGGCCGCGCCCGGACGCTGCCCAGGATGTCGCCCTCCTGCGGATCGCCGGAGAGGATCACGCCCTGCGCGCCCAGCTCCCGCATCCGCTGCATGAACGGCTCGTACATCGCGCGGGAGGCGCCCGCCTGGTTGCGCGCCACGATGAACCGGATGCCGACGTCCCGCGCGAACGGCAGGTTCTCCACCAGAACCGCCAGCGGGTTGCCCGAGTTGGTGGCCACCAGCTCGAAGTCGTCGACCAGGACGAACAGTTGCGGACCCGACCACCAGCTGCGGTCACGCAGCTGCTGCGGCGTGATGTCGGGCTTCGGCGCCCGCTTCGTCATCACCGTGTTCACCGCGTCCATGTGCATCTGCATGGCCGAGGCCATCGGCGCGTACTCCAGGAGGTGCGAGGGCGCCACGGCCTCCAGCATCGTCCGCCGGTAGTCGCCCACCACGATCCGCGCCTGCTCCGGCGAGTACCGCTCGCACAGCTGCTTGGCGATCAGCCGCAGCAGCGCCGTTTTGCCGGACTCGCTCTCGCCGAAGATCAGGAAGAACGGATCCGACTCGAAGTCGACGAACACCGGCTCCAGGTTCGTCTCGTCGATGCCGATCGCGATGCCGTGCTGCGGGTACTCGAAGCCCTTCGGCAGCTGCTCCGCCGGCAGCTTGCGCGGCAGCAGCCGCACCGCCGGAGCCGGGGCCCCGGTCCAGCTCGCCTTCACGGCCTGCACGAACGCCGACGTGCCCTCCGCCAGGTCGGCGGAGGAGCTCGACCCGTCGATCCGCGGCAGCGCCCCCATGAAGTGCAGCTTCTCCGGCACCTGGCCACGGCCCGGCACCCCGGTCGGCACGTTCGCCGCGACCTTCCGGTCGAACTCGGAGTCCATGACGTCACCGAGCCGCAGTTCGAGCCGGCCCAGCATCTGGTCCTTGAGCGCCGCCCGCACCTCCATGTACCGGGCGGCGGTGATCACCACGTGGATGCCGTAGCCCAGACCGCGCGCCGCGATGTCGGAGACGATCGGCTCCAGCATGTCGTAGTCGTTGCGGAAGGTTCCCCAGCCGTCCACGATCAGGAAGACGTCGCCCCAGGCCTCGCCCGGCAGTTCGCCCGCGGCCCGCTTGCGCCGGTAGGTCGCGATCGAGTCGATGGAGTGCGAGCGGAAGAACTCCTCCCGCCGGTTCAGGACGCCCATGACCTCCGCGACCGTCCGGCGCACCCGCTCCGGGTCGAGCCGGGACGCCACCCCGCCGACGTGCGGCAGGTCGGCCAGCGAGACCATGCCGCCGCCACCGAAGTCCAGGCAGTAGAACTGCACTTCGGCCGGGGTGTGGGTGAGCGCGAACGACGAGATCAGCGTCCGCATGATCGTCGACTTGCCGGACTGCGGACCGCCCACCACCATCATGTGACCGGCCGCACCCGAGAAGTCCCGGTACAGCACCTCGCGCCGCTGCTCGAACGGCTTGTCGATGAGGCCGAGCGGCACCGTGAGCCCGCCCTGACGCGTGTACTCCGTCGCCGTGAGCCCCCGGTCCGCCGTCTGCGCGAGCCCCGGGAGCAGCTGGTCCAGCGAGGGCGCCTGGTCGAGCGGCGGCAGCCACACCTGGTGCGCCGGCACCCCCTGGCCCTCCAGGCGCCGCACGATCACGTCGAGGACCGTGTCCGCGAGCGCGTCGTCCTCCTCGGCGCGCTGCGCCGTCAGATAGGCCGGGTCCGGCGCCGCGTACACCACGGGCACCGGCGCCGCGGTGAACAGCGCGGGCCGCCGCTCCACCGGCAGCTGCCCGATCTCCAGGCGCGGCCCGCCCGTCCGGTACGTCCCCGACACGTACGCCGCCTTGAAGCGGGTCATCTCGTCCGTGCCGAACTTCAGATAGCCCGAACCGGGCACCGACGGCAGGTGGTACGCGTCCGGCACGCCGATCGCCGTCCGCGACTCCGCCGCCGAGAAGGTCCGCAGACCGATCCGGTACGAGAGGTACGTGTCCAGGCCCCGCAGCTTGCCCTCCTCCAGGCGCTGCGAGGCGAGCAGCAGGTGCACGCCGAGCGAGCGGCCGATGCGGCCGATCTGGATGAACATGTCGATGAAGTCGGGCTTGGCGGTGAGGAGCTCGGAGAACTCGTCGATCACCAGGACCAGCGAGGCCAGCGGCTCCAGCGGAGCACCCGCCGCCCGCGCCTTCTCGTAGTCGTGGATGTTCGCGTAGTTGCCCGCCGAACGCAGCAGCTCCTGCCGCCGCTGGAGCTCGCCGCGGATCGCGTCGCCCATGCGGTCGACCAGCGTCAGGTCGTCCGCGAGGTTGGTGATGACCGCCGCCACGTGCGGCATCTGCGACATGCCCGCGAAGGTCGCACCGCCCTTGAAGTCCGCGAGGACGAAGTTCAGCGTCTCCGAGGAGTGCGTCACCGCCAGACCGAGCACCAGCGTGCGCAGCAGCTCCGACTTTCCGGAACCCGTCGCGCCGACGCACAGACCGTGCGGGCCCATGCCCTCCTGCGCCGCCTCCTTCAGGTCCAGCATGACCGGCTGGCCGTCCTCGCCGACACCGATCGGCACCCGGAGGCGCTCGGCCACCGACCGGGGCCGCCAGGTCCGCGCCACGTCCACCGAGGCCGCGTCGCCCAGGTTCAGCAGATCCGTGAAGTCCAGGTTGGCGAGCAGCGGCTCGTCGTCGTCCCCGCCGCCCATCCGCAGCGGCGCCAGCTGCCGGGCCAGCGCCTCGGCCGCCGGCAGCGAGATGCCGTCCGGCAGCCCCTCGTACGCGAAGCCGCCGCCCGACTCCAGGCGCAGCCGGCCCGGCCGTACCACCACCGAGAGGCCACCGCGCGGCTCGTCGAGCTCACCGGAGACGACCTCCACGATCGTCACGCCCTGAAGGCCCTCGGGCGCCGCGAGCAGCGAGTCCGGCGGCACCATTCCGCCGTCCAGGACCACCACCACGTGCGGCAGGTCCAGCACCGGCTGGCTCTCCCGGGAGAACCGCGTCCGCCCCTCCAGCTTCGAGCGGACCAGCTGCTCCAGCTCACCGAGGTCGTCGCCGAACAGGCGCTTCGTGCCCGCCCCGTCGACCTGCCCCGGCACCTGCGTGTGCGGCAGCCACTTCGTCCAGTCCCAGCGCTCCTGCGCCGGCCGCGCCGCCACCACGGCGAGCATCAGGTCCTCGGGGGAGTGCAGCGTCACCAGCTGCGCCACGAGCGCCCGCGCCGCCGCCTGCGCCGACTCCGGATCGCCCGACACCGTCACGTGGTAGAACGCCCGCATCGAGACCGCCATCGGCAGCCCGTCCAGCGTGCCGTGCACCGCCAGGAACTGCTGCATCGCACCCGCGCACAGCGGCTCCAGCTCGTCCACCGGAGCCGTGTCCGGCGCCACCAGGGGAGTCGCCAACTGCTGCGCCCCGAGACCGATCCGCGCCTGCCCGAAGTCATGGTCGCCGACCCGGCGCTCCCACACCCGGGACCCCTCGGCCACCACCGACCACAACTGCTCGGGGGAGGGGTGCAGATACAGCTGCGCGTCCCGCTGCTTGCGCGCCGTGCGCCGGACCGTACGCCGGGTCTGCGCGAGGTATTTGAGGTAGTCGCGGCGGACATCGGCCATTTGCCCCTGCGTACCGCGCCGGAATCTGACGAACTGGGCGACGGCCATCGCGACCGTCGACGCCAGCATCAGCGTGCCCATGATCCGCATGATCGGCGACGGCGTCATGAAGAAGAAGACGACCGACGACCCCATGCCGAGCATCGGCAGGAGCTGCATCAACGCCGACTCCTGCTGTCCCCGCGGAAGTTCCGGCGGAGACTCCAGGACCAGCTCCTCACCGGGCACTTCCGGAGGAAGGGACCTCGGCGGGCGTTTGACGACGATCTGGCTCACCGGCGCATCAATCCCTCGTTGGAGGCGGGCTCGTGGCGGGAGCATCCGCACGCCACCCCTGTCGGCAGCCGAGCGCGCGGACTTCCCCCATGAGACGGCGATCCTACTTGCAGCCCCCACCGGCCGTCCCCGGTAGGGTGGCGCGCGCATCGTGCGCAACCGCGAATCAGACACGGGCGCAACCGCGAATCCGACGCGCGCAACCGCGAATCAGGGGGTCCACACACGTGAGTACGACCGCAGCGACCGGCTTCTGCCGCGTCACCGTCGTGGCGCCGGACAGCCGCATCGACGTCGCGCTCCCCGAGGACATCGCCGTCGCCGACGTCTACCCGGAGATCCTGCGCCTCACCGGCCAGACCCAGGCGCCGGGCACCCCGACCGGCTACCACCTGGTCCGCCGCGACGGATCCGTCCTCGACGGCGCCCGCACCCTCGCCGCCCAGCAGGTCCTCGACGGCGAGGTGCTCTCGCTGCGCCCCTTCGCCCAGTCCCTCCCGCCGGCCGTCTACGACGACGTCTCCGACGCCGTCGCCTCCGCCGTCACCCGCGACCGGCACCTGTGGAGCGACGAACTGCTGCGCGGCGCCGGACTCCTCGGCGGCGTGCTCCTCCTCGTCCTCATGGGCTTCGTCCTCTGGTTCGCCGACCCGGTCCGCCACGACATGCACAGCCTCCCCGGGATCATCGCGGGCGCCGCCGGCCTCCTCCTCACCGCCTTCGCCGGCGTCCGCGCCCGCGTCTACGCGGACCGGACCACCGCGGTCGCCCTCGGCCTCGGCGCCCTGCCGCTGCTCCTCATCGCCGGCTCCGGCATCATCGCCGCCGACGCCGGCCAGGGCCCCGGCCGCCTGCAGTTCCTGCTCGGCTCCGTCACCGTCCTCGTCGCCTCCGTGGCCCTCGTCGCGCTCACCCCCAGCGGCGACGCCCCCTTCGTCGCCGCCACCTTCCTCGCCGGCGTCGGCACCCTCGCCACCTTCCTGATGATCCTCACCGAGGCCACCGCCACCGACGCCGCCGCCACCTGCGCCCCCGTCGCCATCGGCCTGGTCGCCTTCCTGCCCGGCCTCTCCGCCCGCTTCGCCCGCCTCCCCATCGGCTACGCCGCCCCGCGCAGCGCCGCCGACGACGACTTCTCCGCCGACCCGCAGCAGGGCGAGGAGGCGCAGCCCGTCGACGGCGAGCGCATCGCGCTCCAGGCCCGCCGCGGTCACGAGATGCTTCTCGGCCTGGTCGGCGGCTGCGCGGCCGTCGTCGTCGGCTCCGCCGCCGTCCTCGGCTTCGCCGGGAACGTCTGGGGCCAGTTCCTCGCCCTCGCCGCCGGCCTCGCGATGCTGCTGCGCGCCCGCCTCTTCCGGTACACCTCGCAGGTCGCCTGCGTCCTCGTCGCCGGCATCGCCGCCATCGCGCTGCTCGTCCTCGGCCTCTCCCTCAACCCGCCGGCCGACCTGGTCAAGGACCTCCTCATGTACGGGGACCGCGGCGGCCTCGACATCCGGACGATCTGGCTCACCGCCGCCGTCGCCGCCGGCGCCGCGCTGATCACCGCGATCGGCCTGATCATCCCGAGGAAGGGCCTCTCGCCCTTCTGGGGCCGCCTCCTCGACCTGGCCGAGGGCTTCGTCCTGCTCTCCCTCGTCCCGCTCTGCCTCGCGGTCCTCGACGTCTTCACCCAGGTCCGTTCCCTCACCAGCAAGTAGGAGGGGGTCCGGGGGCGCTCGGGCGAGCTGGTACGCTGTGTGACGGCCGTTTGTGTACGCGCTCCCGGAAGCCTTCCCAGGCCCTGGAAGCTGCGCCCATCGGACCTTCGCCCGTCGAGTCACGGAAGCTTCCCCTGAGAACTGGACCAGGGGCACTCGCGGGCGCACGAACACCCAAGAGGAGATCCGCGTGGCTCTCGACGCCGCTGTCAAGAAGCAGATCATGGCCGAGTTCGGCACCAAGGAGGGCGACACCGGCTCCCCCGAGGTCCAGGTCGCGATGCTGTCCCGTCGCATCTCGGACCTGACCGAGCACCTCAAGCAGCACAAGCACGACCACCACTCCCGTCGTGGTCTGCTGATCCTGGTCGGCCAGCGCCGCCGCCTGCTGCAGTACCTGGCCAAGAAGGACATCCAGCGCTTCCGTACGCTGGTCGACCGCCTCGGCATCCGCCGCGGTGCGGCCGGCGGCGCCAAGTAAGGACGCCGTGAAGGGAGCGGTTCCCACTTTCAGGGGGCCGCTCCCTTTGCTGTACGTGCACAAAGTGCGCATCGGCACTTAGTCTGGTCGCACAACCCCATACGACGAGCGTGAAGCCGCCGGCCAGCCGCCGGTCCTCGGTAGTGGCCCCCGGAAACGAACACCCGGGTGCTTCGATCGAAGACCGGCCCGCCCTCAGAGCGCGAGCTTCTCCGCCGCCGTCGCACACCGTCCCCGGCCACACGGGCCGAAGGACGCAAAGACGAACACGTAGGAGAAACCCATAGTGGAGAACGAGACCCACTACGCCGAGGCCGTCATCGACAACGGCGTCTTCGGTACCCGCACCATCCGCTTCGAGACCGGCCGTCTGGCCAAGCAGGCCGCCGGCTCCGCCGTCGCCTACCTGGACGACGAGACCATGGTCCTCTCGGCGACCACCGCCTCGAAGCGCCCCAAGGACCAGCTCGACTTCTTCCCCCTGACGGTGGACGTCGAGGAGCGGCAGTACGCGGCCGGCAAGATCCCCGGCTCCTTCTTCCGCCGTGAGGGCCGCCCCTCCGAGGACGCCGTCCTCACCTGCCGCCTGATCGACCGGCCGCTGCGCCCCTCCTTCAAGAAGGGCCTGCGCAACGAGATCCAGATCGTCGAGACGATCATGGCGCTCAACCCCGACCACCTGTACGACGTGGTCGCGATCAACGCCGCCTCGGCTTCCACGATCCTGGCGGGCCTGCCCTTCTCCGGCCCGATCGGCGCCACCCGCGTCGCCCTGATCAAGGGCCAGTGGGTCGCGTTCCCGACGCACACCGAGCTCGAGGACGCCGTCTTCGACATGGTCGTCGCCGGTCGCGTCCTGGAGGACGGCGACGTCGCGATCATGATGGTCGAGGCCGAGGCCACCGAGAAGACCGTCCAGCTGGTCAAGGACGGCGCCGAGGCGCCGACCGAGGAGGTCGTCGCCGCCGGTCTCGAGGCCGCGAAGCCCTTCATCAAGGTCCTCTGCAAGGCCCAGTCGGACCTCGCCGCCAAGGCCGCCAAGCCCACCGGCGAGTTCCCCGTCTTCCTCGACTACCAGGACGACGTCCTGGAGGCGCTCACCGCCGCCGTCAAGGACGAGCTCGCCCAGGCGCTCACCATCGCCGGCAAGCAGGAGCGCGAGACCGAGCTCGACCGCATCAAGGAGATCGCCGCCGAGAAGCTCCTCCCGGCCTTCGAGGGCCGCGAGAAGGAGATCTCCGGCGCCTACCGCGCGCTGACCAAGAAGCTGGTCCGCGAGCGGATCATCAAGGACAAGGTCCGCATCGACGGCCGCGGCATCACGGACATCCGTACGCTCGCCGCCGAGGTCGAGGCCATCCCGCGCGTGCACGGCTCGGCGCTGTTCGAGCGTGGCGAGACCCAGATCCTGGGCGTCACCACCCTCAACATGCTCCGCATGGAGCAGCAGCTGGACACCCTCTCCCCGGTGACCCGCAAGCGCTACATGCACAACTACAACTTCCCGCCGTACTCCGTCGGCGAGACCGGCCGCGTGGGCTCGCCCAAGCGCCGCGAGATCGGCCACGGCGCCCTCGCCGAGCGCGCCCTCGTGCCGGTCCTCCCGACCCGCGAGGAGTTCCCCTACGCGATCCGCCAGGTGTCCGAGGCCCTCGGCTCCAACGGCTCGACGTCCATGGGCTCGGTCTGCGCCTCCACCATGTCGCTGCTGAACGCCGGTGTGCCGCTGAAGGCCCCCGTCGCCGGCATCGCCATGGGCCTCATCTCCGAGGACATCGACGGCCAGACGCACTACGTCGCCCTCACCGACATCCTCGGTGCGGAGGACGCCTTCGGCGACATGGACTTCAAGGTCGCCGGCACGAAGGAGTTCGTCACCGCCCTCCAGCTCGACACCAAGCTGGACGGCATCCCGGCCTCCGTCCTGGCCGCGGCCCTCAAGCAGGCCCGCGACGCCCGCCTCCACATCCTCGACGTGATGATGGAAGCGATCGACACGCCGGACGAGATGTCCCCGAACGCCCCGCGGATCATCACCGTCAAGATCCCCGTGGACAAGATCGGCGAGGTCATCGGCCCCAAGGGCAAGATGATCAACCAGATCCAGGAGGACACCGGCGCCGAGATCACGATCGAGGACGACGGCACCATCTACATCGGTGCCGCCGACGGCCCGGCCGCCGAGGCCGCCCGCGCCACGATCAACGGCATCGCCAACCCGACCATGCCGGAGGTCGGCGAGCGCTACCTGGGCACGGTCGTCAAGACCACCACCTTCGGTGCCTTCGTCTCCCTGCTCCCGGGCAAGGACGGCCTGCTGCACATCTCGCAGATCCGCAAGCTCGCCGGTGGCAAGCGCGTGGAGAACGTCGAGGACGTGCTCGCGATCGGCTCCAAGGTCCAGGTCGAGATCGCCGAGATCGACCAGCGCGGCAAGCTCTCCCTGATCCCCGTGATCGCGGACGAGGACGGCGCTGCCGAGGGTGACAAGGACGACGCTGCCAAGTGACGTCCCGTAGTTCCCGCGCGACGGCCCGCCCCTCTTCGGAGGGGCGGGCCGTCGCCCGTACCCAAACGCTTCTCCCGGGCAAGGACGGCATCGGCACGGTCCGGCGCACGACCCTCCCCGGCGGCCTGAGGATCGTCACCGAGACCCTCCCCTCCGTGCGCTCCGCCACCTTCGGCATCTGGGCGCACGTCGGCTCCCGCGACGAGACCCCGACGCTCAACGGCGCGACCCACTACTTGGAGCACCTCCTCTTCAAGGGCACCCACAAGCGGTCCGCCCTCGACATCTCCTCCGCGCTCGACGCGGTCGGCGGCGAGATGAACGCCTTCACGGCGAAGGAGTACACCTGCTACTACGCCCGGGTCCTCGACACCGACCTGCCGCTGGCGATCGACGTCGTCTGCGACATGCTCACCGACTCGCTCATCCTCGACGAGGACGTGGACGCCGAGCGCGGCGTCATCCTCGAAGAGATCGCGATGACCGAGGACGACCCGGGTGACGTCGTGCACGACCTGTTCGCGCAGACGATGTTCGGCGACACCCCGCTGGGCCGCCCGGTCCTCGGCACCGTCGACACGATCAACGCGCTCAGCCGCGGCCAGATCGCCCGCTTCTACAAGAAGCACTACGACCCGACCCACCTGGTCGTCGCCTGCGCGGGCAACGTCGACCACGCCACGGTGGTGCGCCAGGTCCGCCGCGCCTTCGAGAAGGCCGGCGCCCTCGGCCGTACCGACGCCGTCCCCGTCGCCCCCCGCGAGGGCGCCCGGACCATCCGCACGGCGGGCCGCGTCGAGCTCCTGAACCGCAAGACCGAGCAGGCCCACGTCGTCCTCGGCATGCCGGGCCTGGCCCGCACCGACGAGCGCCGCTGGGCCCTCGGCGTGCTGAACACCGCCCTCGGCGGCGGCATGTCCTCCCGCCTCTTCCAGGAGGTCCGCGAGAAGCGCGGCCTGGCCTACAGCGTGTACTCGTACACCTCGGGCTTCGCCGACTGCGGCCTCTTCGGGGTGTACGCGGGCTGCCGGCCCAGCCAGGTCCACGACGTCCTGAAGATCTGCCGCGACGAGCTCGACAAGGTCGCCTCGGACGGCCTCACGGACGAGGAGATCACCCGCGCCGTGGGCCAGCTCTCCGGCTCGACCGTGCTCGGCCTGGAGGACACCGGCGCGCTGATGAACCGCATCGGCAAGAGCGAGCTGTGCTGGGGCACCCAGATGTCGGTCGACGACATGCTCTCCCGGATCGCGGCGGTCACCCCGGACGAGGTCCGCGAGGTCGCCCGCGATGTACTGGAGCAGCGGCCCTCGCTGTCGGTGATCGGCCCGCTGAAGGACAAGCAGGCGGACCGCCTCCACCACGCGGTCTCCTGAACCACAAGTCCCCTAAGGAAGAGCAATGAGCAAGCTGCGTGTGGCGGTCCTCGGAGCCAAGGGCCGCATCGGCTCCGAGGCGGTCAGGGCCGTCGAGGCCGCCGAGGACATGGAACTGGTCGCGGCCCTCGGCCGCGGCGACGGTCTGGAGGCGCTCACCGAGGCGGGCGCCCAGGTCGTCGTCGAGCTGACCACCCCGGACTCGGTCATGGAGAACCTCGACTTCTGCGTGCGTCACGGCATCCACGCGGTCGTCGGCACCACCGGCTGGACCGAGGACCGCCTCGCGCAGCTGAACGGCTGGCTCGCCGCCTCCCCGGAGACCGGCGTCCTCATCGCTCCGAACTTCTCCATCGGAGCAGTCCTCACCATGAAGTTCGCGCAGATCGCGGCCCCGTACTTCGAGTCGGTCGAGGTCGTCGAGCTGCACCACCCGAACAAGGTGGACGCCCCCTCCGGTACGGCCACCCGCACCGCCCAGCTGATCGCCGAGGCCCGGTCGAAGGCAGGCTGCGCCCCGCAGCCCGACGCCACGACCACCGCCCTGGACGGGGCTCGCGGGGCGGACGTCGACGGCGTTCCCGTGCACGCGGTACGCCTCCGGGGCCTGCTGGCCCACCAGGAGGTGCTGCTCGGCGGCGAGGGCGAGACCCTCACCGTCCGCCACGACTCCCTGCACCACTCCAGCTTCATGCCGGGCATCCTCCTCGGCGCCCGCCGCGTGATCACGACCCCGGGCCTCACCTTCGGCCTGGAGCACTTCCTGGACCTGGGCTGACGGTCATGGGCGGAAAGATCACGTACGTCTTCCTGGCCACCGTCCTCGTCCTCGTCTTCGGCGTGGTGGGGATGGAGGGCGTCCTGCTGCTCCTCACGGGCGAGCCGGCCGCCATGGGCATGGGCGCGGTGGCGTTCCTGCTGCCCGTCGTGGGCGGCTGGTTCCTCTGGAAGAACACCCGGTTCGCGCGCCAGGCAGGCCGCCTCGCCTCCGAGCTGGAGGCCGAGGGTGGCCTGCCCGTCGACGAGCTGAAGCGCACGCAGGGCGGCCGGATCGACCGGGACTCGGCCGACGAGGTCTTCGCCCTGCGCAAGGCCGAGACGGAGGACTCACCCGAGGACTGGCGCTGCTGGTTCCGGCTGGCGGTGGCCTACCACGACGCCCGGGACACCCCCCGGGCCCGCAAGGCGATGCAGCGGGCCATCGCACTCCACGAGGGGCGCCCGGCCAGCGCGTAGCGACCTGGGGCCTGTCTTTCGGATCAGGCCCTAGGCCGTGCCGTACTCGGCGTTCCAGGCCTCGACCGTGTCGGCCGCCCGGTCGAAGGCCTCGACGCGGGAGAGGAAGTCGGCGTTGTGGTCGGTGAGCAGCATCAGCTGCTCACCACCCCGCCGGTCGAGCACCAGGGCCTGGCCCTGGACCGTGCGGGGGAGTCCCAGCCAGCGCACCGGCTGCTGGGTGGTCCGCAGGGACGTCACCTTCGCCCAGGGCACGGTGACGGTCGAGAGGAAGCCCACGCGCCGCACGCCGGCGCGGCTCACCCAGGCGCCCATGCGCAGCATCCGCAGGGCGGCCGCGATGACGAGCAGGGCGATGCCGAAGGTGACGCACGCGCCGCCGAAGGCTCCGGCGAAGGCGACGATCACCGCGGCGAGCAGGATGAAAGACGCGAGCAGCAGCGCGAGCGCCGCCGCCCCCACCCGCCACGACCCCGGCCGGTACGGACGACGCCACTGGTCGTGGTCGTCGAACGGCAGGGCGACGTGGTCGGTCGTGTCAAAAGCACGGTCGGCCGTCAGGAAGGGCAGGGGCACGACAGGTCCTCACTCACAAGCACGCTCGAAGGGGCGGTGCCCGGTGAGGCTACCTCAGCGGTTGTCGGAGGCCTCGGACTGCTGCTGACGAGTGGCCGAGTCACCCGACTGGAGCGAGGGCATCCCGAGGACGAGGGACCCGACGAGGCCGGCCACGACGGTCAGCCCGAGCAGGGTGCGGCCCACGACCTGCGAGGCGCTGAGGCGCTCCCGGGGCGGTGGAGTGACGTTACTGCGGAAGTGGTCGGCCTCCGCGACGAACGCGAACGGTACGGCCTCTTTCCGGCGGAACATCAGAGCCACTCTCCTTCTTCGTCGTGATGCGTCACAGGTACAGACGACGGAACCGACGTTTTGGTGCCCTTTTTCATCAAAGCGGCCGTATCTCATCCTCCGGTAGGACGTCACAGGTGTGTAGAGATCGGGCGGGCCCTCCGACCGTCCGGCCCTACAGGCACACATGTCCGAACGCACGATGCGAAGTGTCCGTATTGCGACGTTTCGAGAAGTTCATCTAGGCTGATCAAACGGACCCGGCGCTGCCTGAACCCCCGAGCAGGCAGCGCCGGGCTCCCTTTCTCCTGTCCCCCTCAGGGGCGCCCGGCGCTGAGCAGCGAGTAGCGTGTTACCCATGGCTCCGATCTCCACTCCGCAGACCCCCTTCGGGCGGGTCCTCACCGCCATGGTCACGCCCTTCACGGCGGACGGCGCACTCGACCTCGACGGTGCCCAGCGACTCGCCACCCACCTGGTGGACGCAGGCAACGACGGCCTCGTCATCAACGGCACCACCGGCGAGTCCCCGACCACCAGCGACGCGGAGAAATCGGAGCTCGTACGAGCGGTGCTGGAGGCGGTCGGCGACCGCGCCCACGTCGTCGCCGGCATCGGCACCAACGACACCCACCACTCCGTCGAACTGGCCCGCACCGCCGAGCGCGACGGCGCCCACGGCCTCCTCGCCGTGACCCCTTACTACAACAAGCCCCCGCAGGAGGGCCTGTACCGGCACTTCTCGGCCATCGCCGACGCCACCGGCCTCCCCGTGATGCTGTACGACATCCCCGGCCGCAGCGGCGTCCCGATCGACACCGAGACGATCGTCCGCCTCGCCGAGCACCCGCGCATCGTCGCCAACAAGGACGCCAAGGGCGACCTCGGCCGCGCCAGCTGGGCCATCGCCCGCTCCGGCCTCGCCTGGTACTCCGGCGACGACATGCTCAACCTGCCGCTGCTCTCCGTCGGCGCCTGCGGCTTCGTCTCCGTCGTCGGCCACCTCGTCACCCCGGAGCTCCGCGCCCTCCTCGACGCCCACCTCGGCGGCGAGGTCCAGAAGGCCACCGAGATCCACCAGAAGCTGCTGCCGGTCTACACCGGCATGTTCCGCACCCAGGGCGTCATGACCACCAAGGCCGCCCTCGCCCTCCAGGGCCTCCCGGCCGGACCGCTGCGCCTGCCGCTCGTCGAGCTCTCCGCACAGGAGACCGAGCAGCTCAAGGTCGACCTGGCCGCCGGCGGGGTAGAACTCTGACAACGGACTTCACAACTGAACACTGACAACAGCAAGTGCACGATTGTCATGCGCGCCACGTGCCCGATCGGTACGTGGCGCGCATGGTGAGGAGAGTCTTTTGAGTCATCCGCATCCTGAACTCGGCGCCCCGCCGAAGCTGCCCAAGGGCGGGCTGCGCGTCATCCCGCTCGGCGGCCTCGGCGAGATCGGCCGCAACATGACGGTCTTCGAGTTCGACGGCCGTCTGCTGATCGTCGACTGCGGCGTCCTCTTCCCCGAGGAGGAGCAGCCCGGCGTCGACCTGATCCTGCCGGACTTCACCATCATCCGGGACCGCCTCGACGACATCGAGGGCATCGTGCTCACGCACGGGCACGAGGACCACATCGGTGCCGTCCCCTACCTGCTCCGGCTGAAGCCGGACATCCCGCTCATCGGCTCCAAGCTGACCCTCGCCCTGATCGAGGCGAAGCTCCAGGAGCACCGCATCCGCCCCTACACCCTGGAGGTGAAGGAGGGCGACCGCGAGAGCCTGGGCTCCTTCGACTGCGAGTTCATCGCCGTCAACCACTCCATCCCGGACGCCCTGGCCGTCGCCATCCGCACCCCCGCGGGCATGGCCGTCGCCACCGGCGACTTCAAGATGGACCAGCTCCCGATGGACGGCCGCCTCACCGACCTCCACGCGTTCGCGCGGCTCAGCGAGGAGGGCATCGACCTCCTCCTGTCCGACTCGACGAACGCCGAGGTCCCGGGCTTCGTCCCGCCGGAGCGGGACATCTCCAACGTCCTGCGGAACGTCTTCGCGAACGCCCCGAAGCGCATCATCGTGGCCAGCTTCGCCAGCCACGTGCACCGCATCCAGCAGATCATCGACGCCGCCCACGAGTACGGCCGCCGTGTCGCCTTCGTCGGCCGCTCGATGGTCCGGAACATGGGCATCGCCCGCGACCTGGGCTACCTCCGCGTCCCGGCCGGCCTCGTCGTGGACGTGAAGACCCTCGACGACCTGCCGGACGACGAGGTCGTGCTGGTCTGCACGGGCTCCCAGGGCGAGCCCATGGCGGCCCTGTCCCGCATGGCCAACCGCGACCACCAGATCCGCATCGTCCCCGGCGACACGGTGATCCTCGCGTCCTCCCTCATCCCGGGCAACGAGAACGCGGTCTACCGCGTGATCAACGGCCTGACCCGCTGGGGCGCGAACGTGGTCCACAAGGGCAACGCCAAGGTCCACGTCTCGGGCCACGCCTCGGCCGGCGAGCTGCTGTACTTCTACAACATCTGCAAGCCGAAGAACCTCATGCCGGTCCACGGCGAATGGCGCCACCTGCGCGCCAACGCCGAGCTCGGCGCGATGACGGGCATCCCCAAGGACCACATCGTCATCGCCGAGGACGGCGTCGTCGTCGACCTGGTCGACGGCCGCGCCCGCATCACCGGCAAGGTCCAGGCGGGCTACGTGTACGTGGACGGCCTCTCGGTCGGCGACGTCACCGAGACCCATCTCAAGGACCGCCGCATCCTCGGCGAAGAGGGCATCATCTCGGTCTTCGTGGTCGTGGACTCCTCCACGGGCAAGATCGTGAGCGGCCCGAACATCCACGCCCGCGGCTCCGGCATCGAGGACTCGGCGTTCGACGCCGTGATCCCGAAGGTCGACCAGGCGCTGAACAGGTCCGCCCAGGACGGCGTCGTCGAACCGCACCAGCTCCAGCAGCTGATCCGCCGCACCGTCGGCAAGTGGGTGTCCGACACCTACCGCCGCCGCCCGATGATCCTCCCGGTCGTCGTGGAGGTCTGACCAAGAGGTCTGACCAGCGCGCTTCTGGAGCGGGGCCCCTCGATTTGCATCGGGGCGCCCCGCTCCAGTACGTTTACGGCTCCGCCAGATCGGGAAGCCCCGGCGCCGCAGTGCGCCCGGAGGACGAACCGGGAGGCGGGAAATCCGACTCAGAACTTCTGATAAAGTCGGAACGCGCCGGAAGGCCCCGAAAAAACAAATTC
This sequence comes from Streptomyces sp. NPDC006197, assembly GCF_040613865.1. Classification (NCBI taxonomy): domain Bacteria; kingdom Bacillati; phylum Actinomycetota; class Actinomycetes; order Kitasatosporales; family Streptomycetaceae; genus Streptomyces; species Streptomyces sp. NPDC006197. Next base: position 22,585 of record NZ_JBEXSZ010000135.1, read on the forward strand.
GGGACCGGAAAGCACCGAGGAAATCGGATCGCAAAGATCTGATAGAGTCGGAAACGAAGGAAGCGCCCGGAGGGCCCGGAAACGGGACCGAAGG
>NZ_JBEXSZ010000136.1:0-22654 GCF_040613865.1 Streptomyces sp. NPDC006197
GAGCGGCGTCTGGCACCGTGCATCGCAAGGCGGAGGAGGGAGGCAACGCGGAGCGTTGTCGACTGACGACAACGCGGCGAGGCGCGGTGCCAGACGCCGCGAGCCCGGCCTGATCGACAAGACACCCCCTAGGGCCCGCGCCCGGCGGGGACGCGGAACAGCTGCCCGCGACGGACGGCCCGGGCTCAGTCCTCCACCCGCACCCCCAGCCGCGCCGCCAGCACCGGCGCCAGGTCCAGGAGCTGCGCCGCGGAGATCACCGCGCCCGCCAGGGACTCCACCCCCCGCGCGATCTCCAGACGCTGCACCCCCCGCAGATCCACGTCCGTGAGCCGCGCCCCCGTGAAGTCCACGCCCGTGAGCACGCAGTCCGTGAACTCGACCCGCTCCAGGACCGCGCCCCCGAAGTCCGGCTCGCTCAGCACGCACCCCTCGAAGACGACGTCCTTCAGTTTCGCCGCCCGCAGGTTGAGGTAGTCGCTCTTGCCGCCCCGGACGACGACTCTCTCCAGGACCGCCCCGTGCAGCTGTGCCCCGCCGAGCCGCGCCTCCACGAGCTCCACGTCCCGCAGCTGCGCCCCGGCGAGCTCGGTGCCCACTCCCCGTACCCCCGTCAGCACCGAGTCGAGGAACCGCGCCCCCGTGAGCCGCGTGCCGTCGAGCCCGCACTCGCGCAGCGCGCAGTCCAGGAACCGGGCGCCTTCGCCCGACTGGCCCGTCAGGTCGAGGCCGGCCAGTTCGAGGCTGTCGTAGTCCCCGTCCGGTTCGAGCCCGCCCCCGTACGCCTCCAGGGGAGGCAGCCGGATCTCCGGCCGCCGCGCCCCCTCCGCCTTCTTCCGATTCCGATCCGCACGCGTCGCCATGCCCCCATCGTGAGGTACGCCACTGACAACGCCCCGATGTCACATCCGCGGCCTCTCCCGCCGTCCCCCGTGTGAGACCGACACGAGGAGACGGACATGCGGAAGCTCACGATCATCGGCGGCGGCTTCGCCGGACTGACCGCCGCCATCACGGCCGCCGAGGCCGGCACCGCGGTGACCGTCCACGAGGCGCACCGGACCCTCGGAGGCCGGGCGCGGACGGCCGACGGCCCGTACCGCACGAACGAGGGCCCGCACGCCCTCTACAGCGGCGGCCCCCACTGGACCTGGCTGAAGCAGCGCGGCCTGCTCGGGCCGCTCGCCGCGCTGCCGGCCGCCGAGGCCCTCCGGTTCCGCGTCCACGTCGACGGCGCCCTGCGCCGCATCCCGCCGCTCGGTCTGCTGCGCCAGGCCCGCCGTACGGCCGAACAGGCCCCCGTGGACCTCGACTTCCGCACCTGGGTGGCGGGGATCGCGGGCGAGCGCACCGCGCGCGTGGCCGCGGCGTACAGCGGGGTCGCGCTCTTCCACCACGACCCCGGCTCCCTCTCGGCCCGCTTCGTGCAGGAGCGGCTGCACCGGGCCGCGGCCCTGCCGCCCGAGGCGCACTACGTCCGGGGCGGCTGGGGCGAGCTGATCGACCGGATGGCCGCGCGCGCGTGGGAGATGGGCGTCCGGATCGAGACCTCGTCCCGGGTCGACGCCCTGCCGCTCGGCGGTGGGCCGGTGATCGTCGCGACCGCCCTGCCCGCCGCCGCCCGGCTCCTCGGCGACCCGTCACTGACCTGGGAGAGCGGTCGCACGGTCCTGCTCGACCTGGCGCTGCGCGGGCGGAAGGGCGATCCGTTCGTGGTCTCCGACCTGGACGCGCCGGGCTGGGTCGAGCGGTTCACGGCGCAGGACCCCTCGCTGGCGCCGGCGGGACAGCAGCTGGTCCAGGCGCAGTTGCCGATCGGCCCCGACGCGTCGAAGGCGGACGGTGTCGCCCACGCGGAGCGGCTGCTCGACCTCGGCTTCCCGGGCTGGCGGGAGCGGACGGTGTGGCGGCGGGAGTCCGTCTCCCAGGGCCGTACGGGCGCGGTGGACCGCCCGGGCACGACCTGGCGCGACCGGCCGGCCGTCGACCGGGGAGACGGGGTGTATCTGGTGGGCGACCAGGTGGCGGCGCCGGGCGTGCTGTCGGAGGTGTCGTTCACGAGCGCGGTCGAGGCGGTGTCGCTGGCCCTGCGCGCGGAGCACCGCGGACGCCTTGACCTCAAGCGCGCTTGAGGTCGGAAGCTGGGCACTCCGGTCCACCCGTACGACGACAGGGGAACGTCATGCACGCCATCCGCCTCCACGCCTTCGGCCCCGCCGAGAACCTCACCTACGAGGAGACGCCCGACCCCGTGCCGGGCCCCGGCCAGGTCCGCGTCCGGGTCGCGGCGGCCGGCGTGCACCTCCTCGACACCGCCCTCCGCGAGGGCGCCACGGGCCCCTTCCCCGCGCCCGCCGCGCTCCCCACGATCCCCGGCCGCGAGGTCGCCGGCACCGTCGACGCCCTCGGCGAGGGCACCGACCCGGCCTGGCTCGGCCGGCGGGTCGTCGCCCACCTCGGCATGAACCCCGGCGGCTACGCCGAACTCGCCGTCACCGACGCCGCCCGCCTGCACGCCCTGCCCGACCACCTCGGCGAGGCGGAGGCCGTCGCCATGATCGGCACCGGCCGCACGACCCTGGGCATCCTGGGGTTCACCGAACTCGGGCCCGACTCGGTCGCGATCGTCCCGGCCGCCGCCGGTGGCATCGGCACCCTGCTCGTCCAGTACGCCAAGAACGCCGGCGCCACCGTCATCGGCCTCGCCGGCGGCCCCTCGAAGGTCGCCCTCGTCGAGGCGAACGGCGCCGACCTGGCCGTCGATTACCTGAAGCCGGACTGGCCGGACGAGGTCCGCGCGTACCTGGGGGACCGTCCGGCGACCGTCGTCTTCGACTCGGTCGGCGGCGACACCGGCCGCGCCGCCGTCGACCTGCTCGGCAAGGGCGGACAGCACCTGGTCTTCGGCTGGTCCGGCGCCGGACTCGACGAGGGAGCCCTGACGTTCACCCCCGAGGAGCTCGCCGCCCGCGGGATCACCTCGGAGTCCGTCCTCGGCCCCGTCATGATCCAGAAGGCGGGCGGCGACGTCCGTACGCTCGAACTCGCCGCCCTCGACGCGGCGGCCACCGGCACGCTGCGCCCGGCGGTCCACCGCTTCCCCCTCGCGCGGGCGGCGGAGGCCCATCGCGCCCTGGAGAACCGGGGCACGACGGGCAAGGTGGTCCTGGTCCCGTAGGGGATCAGACCCCGAGGACGTCCCAGGAGTGCGCCTTGAACTCCTTCGTGAAGTCGGGGTGGTCCTCCCACATCCGGGCGATGGAGCGCAGCACGTCCCAGTTGTGCTCCAGCGCCTGGTCGACGACCTGCCGCAGCTCCGGCGCCGTCTCCCGCTTCTCCACGAGCCCGTTCACCGCCGACGCGGCCTGCACGGTGTAGCGCAGGGCGCGCAGCGCCCGCGACGTGTCGTCCATGCCGAATCCGTGGTCGCTGCCGTTGGCGGGGTCGAAGAGCGGCGTCAGCCGCGCCTCGATGAAGCCGGTGATCCGCTGGAACCGCTGCTCAATGTCCATGCCCCCTTCCTACACCGTCGCTCCGCCCAGCTCCGCCAGGGCCCCGTCCGTCAGCCGGTAGACCGTCCACTCGTCCTGCGGACGGGCGCCCAGGGACTCGTAGAAGTCGATCGAGGGCCGGTTCCAGTTCAGTACGGACCACTCCAGGCGCTCGTAGCCGCGCTCGACGCAGATGCGGGCCAGTTCGCGCAGCAGGGCCTTGCCGTGGCCGCCGCCCCGGGCCTCCGGGCGGACGTACAGGTCCTCCAGGTAGATGCCGTGGACCCCGCGCCAGGTCGAGAAGTTGAGGAACCAGAGCGCGAAGCCCACCGCCTCGCCCGTCTCCGTCTCGGCGATGTGCGCGAAGGCGGCGGGACGCTCGCCGAACAGGGCCTCGTGGAGCTGCCCGGGGGTCGCACGGACCTCGTCGAGGGCCTTCTCGTACTCGGCGAGGTCACGGATCAGGGCGTGGATGACGGGGACGTCGGCAGGCGTGGCTGTACGGATCATGGCCCCACCCTGCCCCGGATCAGACCCTCCTGGCCAGCAGGATCCGCGCGAGGGCCACCTGCCCGGCGTCGAGCGCGGGTTCGCCGTCCGCCACGTCCCACAGGCCGTTCTGCAGGACCCGTCCCAGCGTCCACGCGGCCGCGCGCCGCCGGTCCCCGACGACCTCGGCAAGGAGGTCGAACCGCCGCAGGAGTCGATCCGGCTCGAAGCGGTCCATCAGTGCGGGCAGCAGCTCGAAGCCCGGGTCGCCGGCCAGGGGCTTCGGGTCGATCGCGAGCCAGGGTTCCCGCTCACCCGCCAGGACGTTGCCGAAGTGCAGGTCCCAGTGGAGCAGCCGGTCCCCCGGCTCGCCCGCCACCTCCCGTACGGCCGCGGCGCAGTCCCGCAGCACCGCGGCATCGTCCGCGCCCAGCCGTGCGGCGGCCTCCGGGACCCGGGCCGCCATCCCGGCGGCGATCGAACCGAGCGTCCGCACCCCCTCCGGCGCGGGGACGGCGGTCAGCCGGGCGAGCAGGCCCGCCACGATGCCCACCGCCTCGTCGGCGTCCGCGACCGAGGACAGCGGCCGGGTCTCGTCGAGCCGCTCCAGGAGCATCGTCCCGGTCGCGACGTCGTGGTCGAGCAGCCGCACCGCGCCCGCCCCGTCCCAGGCGCGCAGGCCGAGCGGCTCCCCCTCCGTCTCGTCGTCCAGGAGCTGCATCTTCAGGGCGGCGAGCGTGCCGTCCGCGTCCCGCCGCACCGGAAGCACCAGCGAGGCGACCCCGTACATCGAAGGGCCGGTGATCCGCAGCCCCCACCGGCCGAGGAACTCCTCGGCCCGCCCGGGCAGCCCGGCGACGAACGCCCGCCCCGCCTCGCCGTTGTACTTCGCCTGCGACTGGGCCAGTTCCTCCGGTACCTGAATCACCCGACGACCTTAGACACCGCATGCCCGCCGATCGCCCCGTATCCACGGAACCGGTGCCACCGGTAACCTCCCGCCCACGCACCCGGAAGAGGGATACACATGAGCACGGTCAACGGCGGAATATCGTTCTGGTACGCGCAGGAGGGCGCCCCCGCGCCCCGCGAACCGCTCCCCGGCGACACCGGCGCCGACGTCTGCATCGTCGGCGGCGGATACACGGGTCTGTGGACCGCCTACTACCTCAAGAAGGCCGTTCCCTTCCTCAACATCACCGTCCTCGAAGCCAAGTTCTGCGGCTACGGCGCCTCCGGCCGCAACGGCGGCTGGCTCTACAACGGCATCGCCGGCCGCGACCGCTACGCCAGGCTCCACGGCCACGAGGCCGCCGTCCGCCTCCAGCAGGCCATGAACGCCACCGTCACCGAGGTCCTCGACGTCTGCGACGCCGAGAAGATCGACGCCGACCAGCACCGCGGCGGCGTCCTGGAGGTGGCCCTCTCCCCCGCCCAGCTCGCCCGCCTCAAGGCCTTCCACGCCGCCGAGCTCGCCTTCGGCGAGACCGACCGCGAGCTGTACGGCGCCCGCGAGACCGCCGAACGGATCCGCGTCGCCGGAGCCGTCGGCTCCTCCTGGACCCCGCACGGTGCCCGCCTCCACCCGGTCAAGCTCGTCCAGGGCCTCGCGGCGGCCGTCGAGGCGCTCGGCGTGACCATCCACGAGTCGACGCCCGTCACCGAGATCAAGCCGAAGCACGCGATCACCCCGTACGGCACGGTCCGCGCCCCGTACGTCCTGCGCTGCACCGAGGGCTTCACCGCCTCCCTCGCCGGCCAGCGCCGCACCTGGCTCCCCATGAACTCCTCGATGATCGCCACCGAGCCCCTCACCGACGCCCAGTGGGAGTCCGTCGGCTGGGGCGGCCGCGAGACCCTCGGCGACATGGCCCACGCCTACATGTACGCCCAGCGCACCGCCGACGGCCGCATCGCGCTCGGCGGCCGGGGCGTCCCGTACCGCTTCGGCTCGAAGACCGACAACGACGGCCGCACCCAGCCGGCGACCGTCGACGCCCTCCGCGAGATCCTGATCCGTTTCTTCCCGCAGCTCGCCGGCGTACGGATCGACCACGCCTGGTCCGGCGTCCTCGGCGTCCCCCGCGACTGGTGCGCCACCGTCACCCTCGACCGCTCCACCGGCCTCGGCTGGGCCGGTGGCTACGTCGGCTCCGGCGTCGCCACCGCCAACCTCGCGGCCCGCACCCTGCGCGACCTGATCCAGCAGGACTCGGGCCAGTCGGGCCCCACCGACCTCACGGCCCTCCCCTGGGTCGACCACAAGGTCCGCAAGTGGGAGCCGGAACCCCTGCGCTGGCTCGGCGTCCAGACCATGTACGCCGCCTTCCGGGGCGCCGACCGCCGCGAGACCACGACCCACACGGCCACGACGGACCGCGTGGCCCTCCTGGCGAACCGCCTGAGCGGCCGCTGAGGGACGCGGAGGGACGCGGAGGGACGCGGAGGGTTGGGAGCGCGCCGCGCGCCCCCAACCCTCCCCCCGGCGGACGGGCCTACTCCACCTCGATCCCGAAGTCCCCCACGAGCTCCTCGAGCCCGCCCCGGTACCCCTTCCCGCCCAGGACGAAGTCCCAGTTCCCGCCGGCCCGCCGGCGGAACGACCCGAGGACGAGCGCCTTCTCGCCCGGCCGCCCGTCGGACACCTCCAGCCGGTCGAGCTCGGCGCCCGCGTCGTCCCGCAGCCGTATCCCGGCCTCCGTGAAGCCGCCCAGGTCCGCGTCGGGGTTCACCTCGGGGTCCACGGCCGCCACCAGGACCAACCGGTCCGCCCGCGCGGGCAGCGCGTCGAAGCCGACCCGCACGGCCGCGCGGTCACCGGGCGCGGCCGCCACCATGGCGACCGAACCGTCGGGCGTCGCGGGGTTGTTGAAGAAGACGAACCACTCGTCGCCGAGGACCCGGTTGCCGGCGCAGACCAGCGCGCAGACGTCGAGGGCGGCGGACCCGGACCACACCATCCCGAGCAGGTTGAAGTCCTCGGCGGCCTCGGCGGGCGGGGACACGGGCTCCGCCGCCGGGGCGGGTGCCGCCGGTCGGGCGGGCCCGCCCAGCCGGCCCCGCAGGCCGTGCTGGTGCAGCAGGTCCACCAGCTCGGTCCCCGAGATCAGCGTGAGCGGCTTGCCGTTGGCGAAGGTGTACGAGCCCGGCCCGAACTTCGACGTCGTGACGAGGACGCCCTTGTTGGCCCCCTTGTCCTGCACGGTCCCGAACAGATCCCGTACGGCGCTCGGCGGCACGGTGTTCCGGTACCGCTTCACCTGCACCACGATCGACCCGCCGCTGATCGGATCGGGGTCCAGCGCCTCCACGTCGACCCCGCCGTCACCCGACCGCTGCGTGGTCACCGCCTGGAGCCCCCGCGCCCGGAACAGCTCGGCCACGAGCCCCTCGAAGGCGATCGGATCCATGGCGAGCAGGTCCGGCTCCTCACCGTCCCCCTGGGACACCACGTCCGACCCGACCTGGCCCGGCACCCTCAGCGGCTCCACCGCCGCCCGCTCGTCGGGCTTCGCCGACAGACGTCCCCCGAGCGCCCCCGTCAGGCACTCCACGGCCCCCACCAGCTCCAGGTTCAGCCGCTCGAAGGCCTGCCGTTCCACGACCACGGACGCCACGCACACCCGCGCGTCCAGGCCCGTCGCCGGGTCCACCCCGCTCACGTACCCGTTCAGCGCCACCCCGTCGAGCGCCCCGAAGCGGTCCGCGGCGAACAGCTCCCGCACCGCGAGCAGCACGCTCTGCGCCAGCACGTCCCGGTACAGCGCCCGCCGCTGCGTCACCGGCCGGGGGACCTCCTTCTCCTGGTCGGTGCTCGGCAGGTACTTGACGCCCTTGGCCTCCGGAACGACCTCGTACCCGGGCAGGTCCCAGTCGAGGACGAGCCCGCGCCCGGCCCGGTCGTAGGCGGCCGACACCTCGCGGGGAAACCCCTCGGGCCAGGCGGTCGACGCGAACAGCACGGCGGAGAAGTACTCGACGACCGTGCCGGCCTCCCCGCTCCGCAGGGCCGCACCGGTCCCGTCGATCCCGCTGTTGTGGGCGCGTATCCCGGCGAGACGGGCGGCCGCCCAGGTGTCGTACTCCCGCCGGTACGCGGCGAGTTGCTCGACCCTCCGCGCCTCGGCGGCCTGCGCCGCGTACCAGTCGCGCTCGAACCGGGCCCGCGCGTCCCGCTCGGCCTGGGCGCGCCCGGAGGGCGTCCAGGCGGCCTGCGGCTGGTAGAGGCGCTGGTCGGGCATGGCGACGGGCTCGGCGAGCGGACCGGGCGAGAAGGGTTCGACCTCCTCGGCGCGGCGCAGGGACTCCACGGAGAAGGCGGGCGCCCGGCAGCCGGCCGCGAGCAGCCCTTCGAGGAGGGCGACCCGCTCCTCCAACTCGCGGGTGCGCCGCAGGGCGTCGGCGTCCCGCTGCTGCCGATAGGCGGCCCGCTGCTCCCGCTGCATCCGGGCGACGTCCCGCTCGTACGCCCGCTGCGTCCGCTCGGCGTCCCGCTGTTGTCGCAGCACCGCCTGGTGCTGTCCTTCCCGCTGCCTCTGCGCCACCCGCTGCTGCTCGGCCCACACCCCGATCAGCCCACCGGAACGCCGACTCATCCGCGCACCCCTCCCATGACCCCGACCACCTGCACGCCCCCCGTGTCGCACAAGTGTCCCTGACGGCGGCGGGCCGGGGCGCGAGAACGCCGGAGTGCTCCCGGTCCCGTCGCGGGCGCGGACGCGGCACTCGCGGGCGATGCCGCCGGCGACCTGCGGGGCAGGCGGCCGGGTGAGCGGGGCAAGGCCTAGTCTCCTCGGATGGACGAGCTCCCTTGCTTCTGTCTCCTCTGCGCGCCGACCGAGCAGGGCGCTCCCGCGTGGGACGAACGCGACAGCCGCATCGCGAGGAGCGTCGAGGACCACGGTTGGCACGTCATGGGCGTTGCCGGCGATGACGCCCCTGGCGACTGGGGCTACTCGATCGGCCTCTGGCACACACTGCGCAGTCCCGAGGTGAGCGTGTTCGGCCTGCCCTCGCAGACCGCGATGCGCGTGGCGAACGCCGCCGGGGCGGCGATCCGGGACGGCGATCCGCTTGAGCCCGACCAGCGCCGAGGGGACGTCCTCAACGGCTACGACATGGCGGTCCGGCCTGTGCATCCCAGCTGGTACCCCCACTTCTTCGGTGCGGGCCTCGACTTCTACCAGACCCCGCCCCTGCCCGTGACGCAGCTGTTCTGGCCGGACAAGGCCGGGCGGTTCCCCTGGGACGAGGGAGTGGACGAGCGCTGCCGCACGGGCCAGCCGCTGCTGTGGATCCCCAGGGACGAGACCACCGGCCCGTGGACCGACGTCACCTGAGACCGGCGGCAGACGGGGCGGGAGCCCCCCACCGTGATCATGCGAAAGAGCCGGCTTACCCGCACTGACGGCCCGCAGACGTTCGCGCTCGTCCGCCGCTGTCCGTCGGCGACGGGGTCGTTGTCAGTGCCTGCGTCTATGGTCTCAAGCGCGCGGTCGGCTTCCGGGGGTTCCAGCTCTGAAGGGAATGGTTGCATCCCCGGCCTGTCCGGGGGCGGCCCGGAGACTCGTCCGGGACCTAACCGACGGCCGGGCTTCGTCGATGGCCAGGAAGCGACCTGCCAGCGCCGACCGCGCGCTCACCCCCTATGGGGACATCACCTGATCCGTAGCCCGATCCGGATCGGTCAACGGCGACCAGGTCGGTCGTCGTCCTCTTGGTCCTCTGCATCCAGGGGCCGGGCTCCCGTCCACCGCCGCAGGAACGCGATCCCGGCCGGAGTGAACCTGAAGAGCTGGTGCGTGGAGGTGGACACGTCGAGCTCATCCGGGTAGCGGGATTCGAGGTACCCGTCCTGGACCTCAGCGATTTCCTGTCGATCTGATCCGGCCCGCTGCCCTTTCGCCGATGGCACGTCGGACACAGGGCGATCAGGTTCTCGAACCGGTGCTCACGGACCGCCGCCCAGTCGTCGATGTGCTCGATGTCCACCGGGTGCCGACGGCAGGTCGGGATCGCGCAGCGGTGCCCCGCCTCGACCAGGACACGCCGCCGCAGTTCGGCGGGGATCGCGGGACGGCCTTCAGACATGAGGAGAAGCGTAGAAGCCCCCGCTGACAGACGACGGAGCAAAGAGGGATCCCGCCGAGGCGCGCGCCAGTTGAGCTCGAGAACGGTCCTGAAAACCGTCGTGGCAGCGATGTCGCCGAGGGTTCGAACCGACGCCCCCCGCTTTACAAGAGCGGGAGGGTGAGGACACGTCTGGCCTGCACAGACACTGCGGGAGCTGATCGATGTCCCAGAGCCCGAACATGCCCCTCGCTCCCCGTGGTTCCCCGCACGATCTGGCACGGATGTGGCACGGCCTTCGCAGGTGTCTGTCAGTGCCTCGGGATAGCGGTCCACTTGCGCGCGGTCGGCTTCCGAGGTGTCCAGCTCTGTAGTGCAGCTGCATCCCTGGCTTTGTCCGGGGGCGGCCCGGTGCAAGCCCGGGACCCAACCGGCGACCAGGCTTCGCCGATGGCCAAGAGTGCCCTGCCAGCGCCGGCCGCGCGCACGCGCCCCCTGCCAGGACTGAAGGGCAGCCGCTGAAACACAGATGCCGGCAGCTGAGCTCGCCACCTACGATCATTCCACCTGCGTCGGCTGGCAGCTGTATCCCCAGCACCGGCCTGCCGTGGAGGGGGCCAGCCCGTTCGAGCCGGGCCAGGAGGGTTGACAACCGTTTTAGGGGTTCGATCGGATCAACTGCGCATAGCCAACGGCCGAGGGTTCCTTCTCGGACGGCCCAGTTCTGCCGCGCTCGACTGACGCCAGCACTCTCGATGCGCCCCGTCTGAACTTCAGCCGATCACCTCTAGGCGTTGGTCGACGGCGCGGGTTCTCGACGATGCTCCAGCCATGTGCGGCTTAGGTCGCCCCAGATCGCCTGATACTGATCAAAGATCTCCTTCAGCTGATCGAACGTGAGGTCGTCGGCGGCCGTCGATGCCACGAGGTATTCGAGGTCATCGGCAAGTCGCTGGAACCGGTACTGCGCTTCCTCCATCAGAACCCACCGGGAGCGCCAGTTGAAGAACGGTTCGACGGCTCCCAGCAGCGTCACCAGCGCCACACACGCCAAGGCCAGACCAGCCCACGCGTTGAGGTTCTGTAGGCCCAGGATGACGGTGGACGCAGCGGACAGTACAAGCGTCGCCACCTTGGTGACGGCGGCACTTCGACTGAACCTCTTCTTCTTGCCGCGGGCGTAGCCGTTGCCCTGACGAATCTTGTCCAACAGGAGGGCGGCTGCCTCCCTCGGGCTGAGACCAACACCCAGGCCACTGTCCGGCTGCACTCCGCCCCCAAGTTCTGTCGCCACCTCGCAGCTCGCTGCCCTGGCAATCGCGCGCCTAGCGTAGCCGCTAGAGGCTCCTACAACAGAAGGCGATCTGGCGACCTAGGAGGCCCTGACCTTGTACTTCTGATTCAGAGTGGCGGGATTTGACCCGCGACCTCTTCGTCCCGAAGCAACTCGGGGGCGAGCTCCGCCCTGGCCCCGTGTGCCTCTCACCTGCGCTGATGGTTCGCAGACGTTCGCGCTCGTCCGCCACTGTTCGTCGGCGTTGTCACGCAGTTAGACACTCACCGCTCAACGCCCCCTCATGGCCCAGGTTCGCCCCGGCCGCCAAGCAGCTGACTTCAGAGGTGCTGCTTCGCTGCCCTCACGAGATGGGCAATGCCATCCCGTGTATGCGTCCTTCGCTGATCCAGCTCTGACCGGCTGTCGGTCTTGTGCACGGCCGTGATCTCGGCAAGCAGGCGTTCACCCTCGCAGCTCAGCTCTTCATTGTCGGTGAGCATCTGCATGCGGAATAGAGCTTCCTGAGCCTTGGATCTGAGGTCGTACGCCCGGATCTGCACAGCCTCAGCGGCTTCCGGAGGAGGCTGCTCATGCGTACAGAACCAAAGGTGCACGAGACACCGCCGGTAGTTGATCAAGGCCGCCGCGTAGGCCGTAGGGGCCAGTACCCGCGAGCTCATGACGCGGATGGGGCACAGCACGACCCGGGCCGCGCTGATCTATCAGCACATGACGAGCGACCGTGATCAGCACATTGCGGGGAAGCTCGGAGAGATGATCCGCCAGGCCCGGAAGGACGGGGATCCGTCGCCTTCTGGCACGTAGGTGGCACGGCCGTGATCATGCGAAAGGGCCAGCACCGGGGAAACCGCCCCCTGTGCTGGCCCTTTGCGTTGAGCCCCCTGTCGGGTTCGAACCGACGACCCCCGCTTTACAAGAGCGGTGCTCTGGCCAGCTGAGCTAAGGAGGCAGCGAGTGAAGTGTAACCAACCCGGCCCCGGCGGCGGTCGGAAATCTCATGGGGCCGTGAGTGCTGACAGATCGGGCGGCGCCAGGTAGCGTCACCTGGAGTTCACCCTGGTGGACTAGACCTCAATCCTTCCTTTACTCGGATCGTCCGGCACGTTCCTGCCGGTGAAGGGACGCATCACCATGGCTTCCGTCACGTTCGACAAGGCCACCCGGATCTACCCGGGTGCCACCAAGCCCTCCGTCGACCAGCTCGACATCGAGATCGCGGACGGCGAGTTCCTCGTTCTCGTCGGCCCCTCCGGCTGTGGCAAGTCGACCTCCCTGCGCATGCTCGCGGGTCTCGAGGACGTCAACGCCGGCTCCATCCGCATCGGTGACCGCGACGTCACGCACCTGCCGCCGAAGGACCGGGACATCGCGATGGTGTTCCAGAACTACGCGCTGTACCCGCACATGACCGTCGCCGACAACATGGGCTTCGCGCTCAAGATCGCGGGCGTCAACAAGTCCGAGATCCGCGCCAAGGTCGAAGAGGCCGCGAAGATCCTCGACCTCACCGAGTACCTGGACCGCAAGCCGAAGGCGCTCTCCGGCGGTCAGCGTCAGCGTGTCGCGATGGGCCGCGCCATCGTCCGCGAGCCGCAGGTCTTCCTCATGGACGAGCCGCTGTCGAACCTCGACGCCAAGCTCCGCGTGTCGACCCGTACGCAGATCGCCGGTCTGCAGCGCCGGCTCGGCATCACGACCGTGTACGTCACGCACGACCAGACCGAGGCGCTCACCATGGGCGACCGCGTCGCCGTCCTGAAGGACGGTCTGCTCCAGCAGGTCGACTCGCCGCGCAACATGTACGACAAGCCCGCGAACCTCTTCGTCGCCGGCTTCATCGGCTCCCCGGCCATGAACCTGGTCGAGGTCCCGATCACCGACGGCGGCGTGAAGTTCGGCAACAGCGTCGTCCCCGTCTCCCGCGACGCGATCGCCGCCGCGTCCGCCAAGGGTGACACCACGGTGACGGTCGGCGTCCGCCCCGAGCACTTCGACGTCTCGGGCCCGACCAGCAAGGACGGCCTGGCCGTCACGGTCAACGTCGTCGAGGAGCTGGGCTCGGACGGCTTCGTGTACGGCTCCACCCGCGTCGGCGGCGAGGACAAGGACCTGGTGGTCCGCGTCGGCGGCCGTGACGTGCCCGCCAAGGGCTCCACGCTGCACGTCGTGCCGCGCGCCGCCGAGCTGCACGTCTTCTCGACCTCCACGGGCGAGCGCCTCAGCGACTGAGACCGTCCCCGAGCTCTGCCGTACGGCCCCGCGTCTGTTGCAGACGCGGGGCCGTTCGTTTAAACGGGCTTACCCCGGAAAACCCCGGCATTCAGGGCCCCGCCCCGCCCCTCGCGTCAACACGGAATTCGAAAAGCCGCCTCGAACCATCCCCCGCGAGAGTGACTAAATGTCGCCATATCACTACCGGCCGCTACGCTCGCCTGCGTGACGCACACTGCCCGCCGAATCGGCCGCTCTCTCGCCCTCGTCCTGCCCGTCGTCCTGGTGCTCTCGGGAACGCTCGCGGTGTCCGCCGTTCCGTGGGCCGGCCAGGACTCCGGGACCCAGCTCACCGCGTCCTCCACGGACGTCTCCACCCGGGCCAAGTCCCGTGCCCCGCAGGATATTCTCCGCGACCAGCTCCTCACAGAGCTTCAGGAGAAGGACCCGGGCGTGGCCCTCACCCACCTCCAGCGCGAGGTGGAGAACCGGCCCTCCCTCGCCCAGCACTGCTTCTCCATCGCCCGTGCCCTCGGCCGCGCCGCCGTCGAGCACTACGGCCCCTCGCGCGCCCAGTCCTTCTCCCGCCCGGTCTGCGACACCTCGTACGCGACCGGCGTGATGCGGGCGAGCTGACCGATTCGCGAGGGAAGGGCCGCGAGCTGAACGGCCTGGCGCATACCGGGCACCTATCGTTCCCCGTATGCACACCACTCCGACGCAGGCCGTGGTCCTGGCGGGCGGCCAGGGCTCACGGCTCCGCCCGTACACCGACGACCGCCCCAAGCCGATGGTCGAGATCCCGGGCACCGGGACCCCGATCATCGGCCATCAGCTTTCCTGGCTGGCCGCCGAGGGCGTGACGGACGCCGTCGTCTCCTGCGGCCACCTCGCCGAGGTGCTCCAGGAGTGGCTGGCCTCCGCGGAGCTGCCGCTGAGGGTGACGACGGTCGTCGAGACCGAACCCCTCGGCCGCGGTGGCGGCCTCAAGTACGCCGCCACGCACCTGCCCGACCCGGACCAGCCCTGGTACGCCACCAACGGCGACATCTGGACCCGCTTCTCGCTGCGCGAGATGGCCGCCTTCCACACGGAGCGGGACGCCCTCGCGACGCTCGCCCTGGCCCGCCCCCGGATCCCGTGGGGCGCCGTCGAGACCGACACCTTCGGGAACATCACCGACTTCATCGAGGCGCCGCCCTCGCCGTTCCTGATCAACGCGGGCGTGTACGTCTTCTCCGCGGCCTTCACCGAGCTCCTCCCCGACGTCGGCGACCACGAGCGGGCCACCTTCCCCCGCCTCGCCCGCGAGCGCCGCCTGGCGGGCTTCCCGCTGCCCCACGGCGCGTACTGGAGGGCCATCGACACCGCCAAGGACCTGACGGAGGCGGCCAAGGAACTGGCCGCCCAGAAGGCCTGACCGCAGGGCGTACGCGTACGGGAAGGGCGGCACCGTGTCGAAGCGGTGCCGCCCTTCCCGTTCCCGTACCGGCGTCAGCCCAGCAGGCCGCCGATCGGGTTCCGTGCGCCGCCCGTCGTCGAGCCGCTCTCGGACGGGGTGCTGGTGGAGCCCGTCGAACCGCCGCTCGTCGTGCCGCCGGAGGTGCCGGCCGGGCTGTCGCTGGTGGTCGGCGGGGGCGCCGGCTCGGACTTCGCGGGCGTACGGCTGGTGGTGCCGCCGGCGCTCGTGCCCTGGGTGGCGGTCGGGCGCTGCTCCTGGGTCCGGGTGGACTCGCGGGTCGTCTCGGTGGGCCGGGCGGCCTCCTCGGTCTCCTCGCTCCGCGCGGGCGCCTCGCTGGTCGCGGTGGCGGGCTCGGGCGCGGTGGAGGCGGCCTTCGACGGGGCGCTGCGCGTCGGCTCCTGGGGGAGCGGCTGGCCGGGGAGGTGGTTGATCGGGTCGTCGTTGGGGCCCGGGACGGTGACCATCTCGGTGGAGCGGACGGCGCCGCCGAGGACGGAGCCGACGAGGAGGGTGAGGCCGACGACGACGGCGGCGAGGAGGGTGCTGCGGCGGGTGACGCGGCGGCGGAGGTCCCAGAGTTCGGCGCGGGGGCCGAGGGTGCGCCAGGCCTCGCCGGCGAGGCGGCCGTCGAGGGAGTAGACGGGGGCGCCGGCGATGATCAGCGGGGACCAGGCGGCCAGGTAGATGATGTCGGCGGAGTCGTAGACCGGGACGGTCTTCCAGCTGACGGTCAGGAGGAGGGCGGCGGAGAGCAGGCCGCCGACGACGGCGGCGACGCGCTGCCAGAGTCCGAGGACCGTGAGGACGCCGACGACGACCTGGAGGAAGGCGACGGTGAGTCCGGCGCCGACGGGGTGCTGGAGGGCGAAGTCGCGCAGCGGTTCGGCGAGCGCCCAGGGGTGCAGGGAGTTGAGCCACTTCACCATGGAGCCGCGCTCGCCGCCGTCGAAGTAGACGGGGTCGCAGAGCTTGCCCATGCCCGCGTAGATGGAGATGAAGCCGAGGAAGACGCGGAGCGGGAGGAGGACGACGCCGAGGTTCATCCGGCGCCCGGGGTAGTAGGCGTGCCGGACGTTGTCCTGGCCGTGGCGCTGCGCGGTCCGGCTGCCCGGCTCGTCGTTCCCGTACGCCTCGTCGTTCCCGTACGCCTCGGCGGGCTCGGGCCCGAGGTCGTACAGCTCGTCGTAGGCACCCTCGGCGCGGCGCATCGGCGGCAGCAGGGGCGCGGCCCCGGCGGGCACCACGGGGGTGGGCATGGTCGTGTCGATGCGCGGGATGGCCTGGGTGTCCCCGACGCCGTGGCCGCCGTGGCCCACGCCGGGTTCGAGCGTGGAGACGGACGACTCGCGCACGGCCTGGAGGAGGCCGGTCGCGCCCGGCGCGGACTTCCCGGTCCACACGACGGGGCGACGGCGCGGGCCGACCGCGCCCACTCCGGACAGGGCGGCGGTACGGGCCGCGAACTTCGGCTGCGGGGCCGGCGCGAGCCGCACACGGAAGCTGGCGTGGTTCACGATCACCTGGGCGGGATCGGAATCCACCTTGACCATGCTCAGCGCGGGCTGATCGTCGAACCCCGGCCGGGGCGTTCTGGTGTCCACACTCATCTAACCGAGTGATGTGCGGTTAGGACACTGCCTTGACGGTTGCCAAATGTCCGAGACCCGTCAAGATCACGGCCGGGGCGCGTCCCTCGTTCGGGTCAGCCCATGCGGCGGCGGGCCGCCTCGTAGAGGACGACGCCGGCGGCGACACCGGCGTTGAGCGACTCGGCGCCGCCCGGCATCGGGATGCGGACGAGGAAGTCGCAGGTCTCGCCGACGAGTCGGGAGAGGCCCTTGCCCTCGGAGCCGACGACGATGACGACCGGGCCGGCCAGCTCCTCCAGCTCGTGGACCTCGCGGTCGCCGTCGGCGGCGAGGCCGACGACCGTGAGGCCGGCCTTCTGGTACTGCTCCAGGCAGCGGGTCAGGTTGGTGGCGCGGGCGACCGGGGTGCGGGCGGCGGTGCCGGCCGAGGTCTTCCAGGCGCCGGCGGTCATGCCGGCGGCGCGCCGCTCGGGGACGACGACGCCGTGGCCGCCGAAGGCGGAGACGGAGCGGACGACGGCGCCGAGGTTGCGCGGGTCGGTGACGCCGTCGAGGGCGACGATCAGCGGGTCCTCGTGGTCGTCGAAGGCGGCCGCGGCGAGGTCCTCGGGGTGCGCGTACTCGTACGGCGGGACCTGGAGGACGAGGCCCTGGTGGTTGAGGCCGTTGGTCATCCGGTCGAGCTCGGGGCGCGGCGCCTCCATGATGTTGATGTTGCCGCGGCCGGTGGCGAGGTTCAGGGCCTCGCGCACGCGCTCGTCGTTGTCGATGAACTGCTGCACGTACAGGGTCGTGGCGGGCACGCCGTCGCGCAGGGCCTCGAAGACCGGGTTGCGGCCGACGACCATCTCGGACAGGCCCTTGCCGCCGCGGCGGGCGACGGGCTTGCGCTTGGCCGCGTTCCGGGCCATCGCGTTGGAGACGCGGTACGCCTTGTGGCCCTTGCGGTTCTCGGCCTTGGGCGTCGGGCCCTTCCCTTCGAGGCCCTTGCGCCGCTGGCCACCGCTGCCGACCGTCGCACCCTTCTTGTTGGACGTGCGACGGTTCCTGCGCTGGCTGTTCCCGGCCATGACTACCTGTTTCCTCTGCTGACGTACAAAGTCTGTAACTGAAGTGTGCCGCCCGGAGTCCCGAGCGGCACTTCTTCTAACGGTTGCCCAGCGTCCAGCGGGGGCCGTCGGGGCTGTCCTCGATGGCGAGGCCGGACTGGGCCAGCTGGTCGCGGATCGCGTCCGCGGTCGCCCAGTCCTTGCGCTCGCGCGCCGACTCGCGCTGCTGGAGCACGAGGCGTACGAGGGTGTCGACGACGCCGTGGAGCTCCTCGCCGCCGCCGGACTCCTCGGCCCAGTGCGGGTCGAGCGGGTCCAGGCCGAGGACGCCGAGCATGGCGCGGACCTCGGCGAGGCGGGCGATGGCCTCGTCCTTGTCGTCCGCCGCCAGCGCGCTGTTGCCCTGGCGGACGGTGGTGTGGATGATCGCCAGCGCGTGCGGCACGCCCAGGTCGTCGTCCATGGCCTCGGCGAAGGCCGGGGGCACCTCGTCGGCGGGGGCGACGGTCGTCCCGGCCTTCTCGGTGGCGCGCTGGACGAAGCCCTCGATGCGGGCGAACGCCGACTCGGCCTCGCGCAGGGACTCCTCGCTGTACTCGATCATCGAGCGGTAGTGCGGGGTGCCCAGGTAGTAGCGCAGGACGATGGGGCGCCAGTTCTTCACCATCTCGGACACCAGCACGCTGTTGCCGAGCGACTTCGACATCTTCTCGCCGCTCATGGTGACCCAGGCGTTGTGCACCCAGTACCGGGCGAACTCGTCGCCGAAGGCCTTGGCCTGGGCGATCTCGTTCTCGTGGTGCGGGAAGACCAGGTCGAGGCCGCCGCCGTGGATGTCGAAGGCGGAGCCCAGGTACTTGTGGGCCATGGCCGAGCACTCCAGGTGCCAGCCGGGACGGCCGCGGCCCCACGGGGTCTCCCAGTCGGGCTCGCCCGGCTTGGTCGCCTTCCACATGGCGAAGTCCCGCGGGTCGCGCTTGCCGGAGACGCCCTCGTCGGGCTGGCGGAGGTCGTCGATGTCCTGGTTGGACAGCTCCAGGTACCCCGGGAAGGAGCGGACGTCGAAGTAGACGCTGCCGTCCGCCTCGTAGGCGTGGCCGCGCTCGATCAGACCCCGCATCATCTCGATCATCTCGGGGACGTGACCGGTGGCGCGGGGCTCGTAGGTCGGCGGGAGGCAACCGAGGGCCTCGTAACCGGCGTTGAACGCGCGCTCGTTCTCGTAGCCGATGGACCACCAGGGCCGGTCCTGCTCGGCACCCTTCCTGATGATCTTGTCGTCGATGTCGGTGACGTTGCGGATGAACGTGACGTCGTAGCCGCGGTACGCGAACCAGCGGCGCATGATGTCGAAGTTCAGCCCCGACCGGATGTGGCCGATGTGCGGGGCCGCCTGCACGGTGGCACCACAGAGGTAGATCGAGACGCAGCCCGGCGTGAGCGGGGTGAAGTCACGGATCTGCCGGGCGCTGGTGTCGTACAGGCGAATGGTCACCACTCCAGGGTAGTGGGCGTGTGGTAGTGCCCTGTGACCGATTCCCGGCGGCGGGGCACGTTTTTCACCGCTGCCGGTCCCGTACGGGGATGACGAGGGCGGTCGCGAGGGCGGCGAGGCCCTCGGCGCGGCCGGTGAGGCCGAGTCCGTCCGTGGTGGTGCCGGAGACGGAGACGGGCGCGCCCGCCGCCTCGCTCAGCGCTTTCTGGGCCTCGTCGCGCCGCTTGCCGATCTTGGGGCGGACCCCGACGACCTGCACGGCGATGTTCCCGATCTCGTACCCCTCGGCACGGACGATCCGGGCGGCCTCGGCGAGCAGGGTGACGCCGGAGGCGCCGGACCACTCGGGGCGCGAGGTGCCGAAGTGGGCGCCGAGGTCGCCGATGCCGGCGGCGGAGAAGAGCGCGTCGCAGGCGGCGTGGGCGGCGACGTCACCGTCGGAGTGCCCGGCGAGGCCGTACTCCTCGCCGTCCCAGAGGAGGCCGGCGCACCACAGCTCCCGGCCCTTCTCGAAGGCGTGGACGTCGGTGCCGATGCCGGTACGGGGGATCACGGGGGTGTCAGAAGCCATCGTTGGCCCTCCTGCGGGCGAGTACGGCCTCGGCGAGGACGAGGTCGAGGGGGCGGGTCACCTTGAAGGCCTCTTCGTGGCCGGGCACGACGACGACGGGCGCGCCGAGCTTCTCGACCATGCCGGCGTCGTCGGTGGCTCCCTCGCCCGTGAGGGCGATGGTGGCGTGGGCGTCGACCAGGGTGTCGCGGTCGAAGCCCTGCGGGGTCTGGACGGCGCGGAGGCGGGCGCGGACCGGGGTGGCGACGACCTGCTCGGGGTCGCCGGGCTTCTCGGCCGGCTCGACCTCCTTGACGGTGTCGGCGACGGGCAGCGCGGGGACGACGGCGACGGCCCCGTCGCGCACGGCCTCGATGACGGCGTCCACGGTCTCGACGGGGACCAGGGGGCGGGCCGCGTCGTGGACGAGGACGGTGGTGATGCCCTCGGGGAGCGCCTGGAGGCCGAGGCGGACGGACTCCTGGCGTGTCTCGCCGCCGGGGACGACGAGGTAGTCGGTCCGCTCGGGCAGGGCGTGGGCGTCGAGGAGGTTCTTGACCTCGGCGGCACCGTCGGAGGGGGCGACCACGACGACGAGCGAGACCGCGCGGGAGGCGGCCATCGCGCGGACGGCGTGGATGAGCATGGGGGTGCCGTTCAGCGCGCGGAGCGCCTTGGGGGCGCCCGGGCCGAGGCGTACGCCCCGCCCTGCGGCCGGGATCACCACGGCGGTACGACGGGGACGCTCTTCGTCTGACATCGGTTGCACTCCGGCAGGTTTGTTTCCGCGGCCGACATGGGTATGGCCTCACCGTGCCGGACGCTCCGCCTTGACCGGGCCCTTTCCGTGACGACGGTCGAGGCGTGGCCGCGTCGGCACAGGGGCTCGGACGTAGAGAAGTTCAGGGGGTGCGGGTTACTGCAGCGGTGCGGTCACATGGACGAGCCGCATACGTATGCGGACATGCCGCAGCGCCCGGCGACAGCACTGTGTGGATCACAGTACGCCAGCGGGCACCGCGGCATCGCTCACTACTTCGCTACTTCACGTGCTTCACCGCGGAGTCGCGGCTCAGGACGCGAGGACCTCGTCAAGGAGAGCCTCGGCCTTGTCCTCGTTCGTGTTCTCCGCGAGGGCCAGCTCACTCACCAGAATCTGCCGAGCCTTGGCGAGCATGCGCTTCTCACCTGCGGAAAGTCCGCGCTCGCGCTCACGACGCCACAGGTCGCGCACCACTTCGGCGACCTTGATGACATCGCCGGAGGCGAGCTTCTCGAGATTTGCCTTGTAGCGACGGGACCAGTTCGTCGGCTCTTCGGCGTACGGCGCACGCAGCACCTCGAAGACCCGGTCCAGCCCGTCCTGACCGACCACGTCGCGAACACCGACGAACTCCGCATTGTCCGCCGGCACACGAACCGTCAGGTCGCCCTGCGCGACCTTGAGCACCAAGTAGGTCTTGTCCACGCCTTTGATCTGGCGAGTTTCGATGGCCTCGATCAGCGCGGCCCCGTGATGGGGATAGACCACGGTGTCGCCAACCTTGAACGTCATGTGACAGGTACCCCTTCCGTGGCTATCCAGGGTAACACGGATTCGGCTTCTTCTGAATGGCGTTTTCGCAGGTCAGGGCATATCTCGGGGCTTGACAACGGCGACACGGACGTGCTGCGGAGGGCTTCCGGAAGGCGGTATTCGCAGGTCGGAGCGGCTACGTGGACGGAGAGAAACGCGCACGTTACACATACCTGGAGGCCCTCAAGAGAGGGCCGATGTCCCGTTTTGTCTGGTTCGGAGTGGCCTTCTTCACCTACTCCGTTCGAGGATCGCTCACCCGTACGGAGGCATGTGGGGGTGATTCCCGAAATTGATCAGTGGACATCAACCGACACGGGTACGGGATTTTCCGCGGGTACGGCTGCGGGGAATGCGGGGACACCTCCGAATTGATCAAGGCGGTTATGTGAACAACAGGTCAATGGGTCGTGATCCGGCCACATGGGGCGGACGGGCGAGGAGCACGCGGACGGGCGGGGGCGGGCGGAGGAGCCCCGCACGGCCGCCCCGGCAGCACCCCGGGGACGGCTCCGACCGGTTAGGGGCGGGTCGGGTGCGGGACGCGGAGTGAGGCTCGGTAACCTAAGCGCGCTGACACACCCTTAGCTGTCCTTTGGTTTCCACGCCCGTCCGTACGTCCTAGGAGATGCCGCCGCCGTGAGCCGCAGCCTTCGACGCGGCGCCCTCGCCGCCACCGCCATCGTGTTCTCCGTCGCCGCGCTGTCCGCCTGTGGTGCGGGCAACGACGCGCAGACGCTGGAAGTGCGGCCGGACAACGCCGCCGTCACGGTGGACGACGTCAAGATCCAGAACGCGCTGGTCGTCACCCAGCCCGAGCCCGGCGTCAAGGGCCCGGCCGCCGTCTCGGCCGCCGTCTTCAACAACGGCCGCGTGCCGCAGACCATCGACGCGATCAGCCTGCCCGGCACGACCGCCGTCGTGAAGCTGAAGGCGGCCGAGGGCACCGGCCCGATCACCGTCCCGGCCCACGGCTCCGTCCTGATCGGCGGCAAGGGCAACGCCTCCGCCGTCATCGAGAACGGCTCCGAGGCCGCCCGCAACGGCGACGCGCAGAAGATCGTCTTCAAGCTGAGCAAGACCGGCGACGTCGCCCTGAACGCCTTCATCGTCCCGGCGACGAGCTACTTCAAGGACTTCGGCCCCGAGACCGTCCCGGCTCCCCCGGCCGCCACGCCGACCACCCCGGCGTCGCCCTCGGGCGAGCCGACGGGCGTGGCCCCGGGCGAGCCCACGCCCACGGGCGAGGCGACCCACGCCGCCGGCCACTGACGCCGGGCACCGCGGGTTGCACCAGTTCGTCACGGTTCGCGTCGTATCGGTAGGAGCGGCGCGGGACGGTGAGGAACTGCACCTTCTCGGTCGGGATGGCCCGC
>NZ_JBEXSZ010000137.1:0-22106 GCF_040613865.1 Streptomyces sp. NPDC006197
GTGCGGGCCTTCTGCCCGCGGGCGGCGGCCCGGGAGAGCGGGTGGACCGCGAGCCGTACGAGCAGGGTGACCGCCTTGACGGTACGGCGCGGGCGGCGGCGCCCGGTCGCATACCGGTCGCCGCCGCCGAAGCCGCTGCCGCCCATGCCGAAGCCGTCGGATCCGTTGGGGTCACCAGGGCCGCCGGGGCCGCTGCGACGGCCGTCGGGGCCGCCGGGGCTCCTCACGCCCGTGGAGCCCCCGAGGCCGTGCTCGTGGTCCTCGCCCGCGTGGCTTCTGCCGTCGCCGTCGGGTCCGCCGTCTAGGCCGCGCACCGCTCCCGCCCCCCTTCGTCGCCTCGTACGGTCGCCCGCTCCCCCGTCCGCCCCAGGGCGCGGGCGTCGAGGTCACGGCTCTCCAGCTCCTGGCGGAGCCGGGCGAGCGCGCGGTGGAGCGTCGACTTCACCGTACCCGTCGACATGCCGAGCGCCGCCGCCGTCTCCTCCGTGCTCATCTGCTCCCAGTGACGCAGGACGACCACGCTGCGCTGCTTCGGCGCGAGCACCTTCAGGACGTCCATGAGGAGGGCGCGGTCGGCGTGCTGCTCGGTCGGGTCCTCGACGCTCGCGTCCGGCAGCTGCTCGGTCGGCACCTCCTCCAGCTTGCGGGAGCGCCACCACTCGGTCCGGGTGTTGATCATGACCCGGCGCAGGTAGGCGTCGGCGAGGGACTTGTCGGCGATGCCGTCCCAGCGGCCGTACGTACGGGCCAGCGCCGTCTGGAGCAGGTCCTGGGCGTCGACGGGGTCGGCGACGAGCCGACGGGCGCTGCGCAGCAGCGCGTCCTGCCGCGTGCGTACGTACTCCTCGAAGTCGAGCACCTCGCCCTGCCGCATCCCAACCGCCTCCGATCCCCGTGACCTGCTTGTTCCCTCGTGTCGTGGACGACGCTACGGAGCGGTTGTCACGGGGTTGTGCGGGGCAGCCGTCGGTCGACGCACGGCTACCCATCGGTTGTGTAACAGCGGGGGCGGAAAGGTTTGAGGCCCCGCTCCGGGGAGAGCGGGGCCTCGGACGGGCCGGACGGAGGCCTCAGGACAGCGGCAGCCGGTACCGGTCGCCCTCCAGCGGTTCGACGAGACCGTCCGAGACCAGCCCGTCCAGGGCCCTGCCCCGCTGCACCGGCTCGTCCCAGACCGCGTCCAGGGCCGCCTGCGTCACCGGCTCCGCCGACTCCCGCAGCACCGCGAGGAGCCGGCCGCGCACCTGCCGGTCGGTCCCGGCGTACGTCTGACCGCGCCGCGGTGGACCGTCGTGCGCCGGCTTCCCCGAGAGCCGCCAGGCGCACCGCTCGGCGATCGGGCAGCGCCCGCAGTCCTCGTTCTTCGCCGTGCACACCAGGGCGCCCAGCTCCATGGAGGCGGCCGCCCAGCGGGAGGCCGTGGTCTCGTCGTCCGGCAGCAGCGCCCGGGCGAGCCGCCGCTCGGCGGCCGTGGTCGCGTTCGGCGGGTACTGGACGCCGGTCGCCGCCCGTGCGAAGACCCGGCGCACGTTGGTGTCCAGGACCGCGTGCCGCTGTCCGTACGCGAAGGAGGCCACCGCCGCCGCCGTGTACTCGCCGATCCCGGGCAGCGCGAGCAGCTGCCCGTGGTCGCGGGGCACGTCGCCGTGGTGCCGTTCCGTTATGGCGACGGCCGCCGCGTGCAGCCGCAGCGCCCGGCGCGGGTAGCCGAGCCGGCCCCAGGCGCGGACCGCCTCGCCGGGGGCCTCGGCGGCCAGGTCGGCCGGGCGCGGCCAGCGCGCCAGCCACTGCTCGTACACCGGCAGGACCCGGACGACCGGCGTCTGCTGGAGCATGAACTCGCTGACCATGACGCCCCAGGCACCCGCCTCGGGGCGGCGCCAGGGCAGGTCACGGGCGTGCCGGTCGAACCAGGCGAGGACGGGCCCGTGCAGCTCGGCGGGGAGCGCCGGGGCGACGGGGGCCGTGGACGTGGGGGAAGTGTCGATGGAAGTCATGGCACCTCCGATCCTGGCACGTCCCCGGCGGGATCAGTACGCGCCGTGGCGTGCGCGGGAGCGGCGCTGGGAGTGAGCGGGCGCGTGCGCGGAGGCGTGCGCGTTCGTCCCGCGCCCCGCGCACCACACCACGGCCGAGCTCCGGCTCGACCGGGCCGTCTCCACCAGCGACCGCACGGGCCGTTCCGCCGCCCGCATCACGAGGAAGGCGACCAGGGCGCCGACGAGCAGGCCGACGGTCACGTCGTGCGGGTAGTGGACTCCGGCGAAGACCCGGGAGAAGGCCATGAGCAGCGCCATCGGCACGGTCAGCCAGACGATCCCGCGCCAGGACAGGGCGAGGGCGATCGCGGCGGCACCCGCGATGGCGGAGTGGTTGCTGGGGAAGGACCAGTCGCCGTGCGGCGGGCAGGCGACGAGCGAGACGGGCGCGCCGGCCACCGCGCGGCACGGGCGTTCCTCGTCGATCAGCGACTTCAGGGCCTCGCTCACCACGTAACCGAAGCCGGTGGCGACCGGGGCGAGCAGCGCGAGCGCCATCGCCCGGCTCGAACCCTCCCGGGAGCGCCACCAGCCGACGAGGAACAGCACGGCGAAGAGCAGCAGCCCGAGTTCCGTCCACATCTCGGCGAGCCACTGGAACCAGTGGGGGGTGGAGTGGGCGAAGTCGGCGACGTCGAGATACAGACGGTCGGAGAGGTCGAGAAGGGTGTTCATGGTGCATGACGCTAACCGGAATCCGGAGCTCGCCGCCCCAGGCCAACGGCCAGAACGACCCCTGACGAAAGTGGGGGGCCGTGATTCGCGCTGGTTCCCTACGGTCTCCGGCGGGGTTCCGTCGGGGGTTCCGTCGGGGTTCCTCCGGGGCTCCGGGAAAAGTTCCCCGGGCCGAAGGATGTGATGATCGGCAAAACTTGGGCTCTCGGGCGGCGGGTGGGGCGGGAGTTGGGCCGGATCTCTCGTAAGGTTCGGGTCGTGGGATCTTTGCGCAATCCGGTCGGGCCGCTTCCCTCCACCATCTACTGGCGACGGAGGGCGGTGGCGGCGTGCCTGGTGGCGCTCCTCGCGATCCTCGCCGTGTGGGCCTTCACCTCCGGTGACGGCGGCGGGAAGAAGCCCAGTGACGCCGCCAACGGCTCTTCGCCGACCCCGCCGTCGATCACCCCCGGGCCCTCCGGCACCGGCCCGGCGATCAGCCAACAGCCCGGCGGACGCGACGAGTCGGGGGACTCCGGCGAGACCGCGGGCGACAACGGCGGTTCGGGGGACTCCGGTACGGGCGCGGACGCGGGCACCGGCGCCGGTACGGACTCCGGCGCCGAGGGCGCGGGAGGCACCACGGGCATCGGCAAGAACGGCGACACCGACGGAGCCGGCGGCGACGGAGGCGCGGGCACCGGCGCGGGCCAGCAGGTCCCGGCCGACTCCCCGCTCCCCAACTGCCCTGCCGCGGCACTGGACTTGACCCTCCGCTCCGTCAAGGTCACCTACGAGGCAGGGGAGAAGCCCCGCTTCCAGCTCGTCGCGAAGAACACCTCGAACACCACCTGCAAGGCCGACTTCGGGCCCCGCAACGCCGTCCTGACGATCAGCGACGACCGGGACGACGAGGTCTGGTCCACCGCCGACTGCCCGCGCCCCGGCACCCCGCTGCTGCTGCGTGTCCCCGCGCACGCCACCATCACCCACACCGTGGAATGGGACCGCCGCCGCAGCGCCCCGCAGTGCGCCACCACCCCGGCGGGCCAGGCCGGCCCCGGCACCTACCTGGTGGAGGCGGAGGTGCCGGGTGCGAAGGTGCTCGCGGCGTCGTTCCGGCTCGCGAAGGACTGAGCCGAGCGGCACGTACTGGCCGAGCGGCACGTACTGACCGAACAGGACGTACTGGCCGAGCGGCACGTACTGGCCGAGCGGCACGTCCTAGACGTACCGCTCCAGGATTGAGGACTCCGCGAGCCGCGACAGGCCCTCGCGGACGCTGCGGGCACGCGCCTCGCCGACGCCGTCGACGGTCTGGAGGTCGTCCACGCTCGCCGCGAGCAGCTTCTGCAGCCCGCCGAAGTGCTCCACCAGGCGCTCGATGATCGCGCCGGGCAGCCGCGGCACCTTCGCCAGGAGCCGGTAGCCGCGCGGCGAGACCGCCGAGTCGAGGGTCTCGGGCGAGCCGCTGTAGCCGAGGGCCCGCGCCACGACCGGAAGCTCCAGGAGCTCGGTGTGGGTGAGCGCGTCCAGCTCGGTGAGCGCCTCGGCGACCGTCCGCGAGCGCTTCGCCGTCGGCTCCGGCACGTAGTCCCTGATCACCAGCTCGCGCTCCGGCTCCACGCCCGCGATCAGCTCGTCGAGCTGGAGCGAGAGGAGCCGCCCGTCGGTGCCGAGCTCCACCACGTACTCGGCGATCTCGGTGGCGATCCGGCGGACCATCTCCAGGCGCTGCGCGACCGCGGTGACGTCCCGGACCGTGACCAGGTCCTCGATCTCCAGGGCGGAGAGCGTGCCGGCCACCTCGTCGAGCCGCAGCTTGTACCGCTCCAGGGTCGCGAGCGCCTGGTTGGCGCGGGACAGGATCGCGGCCGACTCCTCCAGGACCCGGCGCTCACCGTTCACGTACAGCGCGATCAGACGCATCGACTGGGAGACGGAGACGACCGGGAAGTTGCACTGCTTGGAGACCCGGTCCGCGGTGCGGTGGCGGGTGCCGGTCTCCTCGGTGGGGATGGAGGCGTCCGGGACGAGCTGCACGCCCGCGCGGTGGATCTTGGTGATGTCCTTGTCGAGGACGAGCGCGCCGTCGAGCTTGCACAGCTCACGCAGGCGCGTGGCGGTGAACTCGACGTCCAGCACGAAACCGCCGGTACACATCGAATCGACCGTCTTGTCCAGGCCGAGAACCAGGAGACCGCCCGTGTTCCCCCGGAGGATCCGCTCCAGGCCGTCGCGCAGCGCGGTGCCCGGCGCGACCGCGCTCAGGGCGGCGCGCATCAGCGCTTCGTTGCCGGAGCCCGCGCCGGACTTTCCAGGAGCTGCTGCCCCGTCCTTGGCTGCCACTGCACTCCTCCGGCTCGTACGGATGGGCGAGACCAGGGCAAAGTCTAAGTCTTGTCCCGCGCATCACCCACAGGGCGGCGCGGAATGCAGCCGGGGCGGGGTCTGGGCTTTCCGGCGTGGTCACCCGCGAGCGGGTGTCTCATCCGGGGTCGCTCAGGGCGCTGATCCGGCATTCGAGGAGCAGGGGCCCGGCCGGAACCGGGCTGCCGCGCGGACCGCTCCGGCGGAGCCGGAGGTCGGGCCGCCATGCGGTCGACTCCCACGGGGCCTCTTCCGGCCCCTGCCCCGTGCGGGGCGCGATCACCCTACCAGCCGAGCCCGGAGGGCCGGCGGACACGGGACGTCCCTCACCCCTCCTCGCCCTTCGGGGCGGCCGACCGCCGGCTCCGCGGCAGCACCCGCAGCGCGTCCCCCACGTCCGCCACCTCCGTCACCTTCATGCCGGCCGGCACCTTCCCCGGGTCCCCCGGCACCAGCGCGTGCGTGAAGCCCAGGCGGTGCGCCTCGGCGAGCCGCCGCTGCACGCCCGTCACCCGCCGCACCTCGCCCGCGAGCCCGACCTCGCCGATCGCCACCAGGTTCTTCGGGAGCGGAGTGTCGCTCGCCGCGGAGGCCAGCGCGAGCGCGATCGCCAGGTCGGCGGCGGGCTCGGTGAGCTTCACACCGCCGACGGTCGCGCTGTAGATGTCCCGCTTGCCCAGTGCGCTGATCCGGCCGCGCTGCTCCAGGACCGCCAGCATCATCGAGACCCGGGAGGTCTCCAGACCCGAGGTCGTCCGCCGCGGCGACGGGATCTGCGAGTCGACCGTCAGCGCCTGCACCTCGACGACCAGCGGCCGCTTGCCCTCCAGGGTGACCGTCAGACAGGTCCCGGGCACGGCCACGTCGCGCCGGGTCAGGAAGAGCCCGGAGGGGTCGGCGAGCCCCGTGATGCCCTCGTCGTGCAGCTCGAAGCAGCCGACCTCGTCGGTCGCCCCGTACCGGTTCTTCACGCCCCGGACCAGGCGCAGGCGCGCGTGCCGGTCGCCCTCGAAGCTGAGGACGACGTCCACCAGGTGCTCCAGCAGCCGGGGTCCCGCGATGGCGCCGTCCTTGGTGACGTGGCCGACGAGGAGCGTCGACATGCCGCGCTCCTTGGAGGCCCGGATGAGGGCTCCCGCGACCTCGCGGACCTGGGCCATGCCGCCGGGCGCGCCGTCGATCTCGGGGGAGGCGACGGTCTGCACCGAGTCCATGACCAGCAGGGAGGGCTTCACCGCGTCGAGGTGCCCGAGGACGGCCGACAGATCGGTCTCGGCCGCCAGGTACAGATGGTCGTTGAGCGCGCCGATCCGGTCGGCGCGCAGCCGGACCTGGCTCGCGGACTCCTCGCCCGTGACGTACAGCGTGCGGTGCTCGTCGCTCGCCGCCTTGGCCGCCACGTCGAGCAGCAGCGTGGACTTGCCGACGCCCGGCTCGCCCGCGAGCAGCACGACGGCGCCGGGCACCAGGCCCCCGCCGAGGACCCGGTCCAGCTCGTCGACGCCGGTCGAGCGGGCGGTCGCCTGCCGGCCGTCGACCTGTCCGATGGGCAGGGCGGCGGTGGAGACGCGGCCGGCGGCGGTCGTCCGGACGGCGGGCGCGCCGTACTCCTCGACCGTCCCCCAGGCCTGGCACTCGGGGCAGCGGCCGAGCCACTTGGCCGTCTGCCAGCCGCACTCGGTGCAGCGGTAGGACGGCCGGTCCTTGGCGGTTTTCGTACGGGCAGCCATGAGCCACACCGTATCCGCCGCCACTGACAACGG
The DNA here is from genome assembly GCF_040613865.1 of Streptomyces sp. NPDC006197. Classification (NCBI taxonomy): domain Bacteria; kingdom Bacillati; phylum Actinomycetota; class Actinomycetes; order Kitasatosporales; family Streptomycetaceae; genus Streptomyces; species Streptomyces sp. NPDC006197. The sequence goes on from NZ_JBEXSZ010000137.1 coordinate 6,827, forward strand.
GCCCCGGCCGTCCACAGGGGGAGCCCCACGGCACCGGAACACCCGATTCCTGTCCCCTTTCGAGCGATAGCTTCACCCGTAAGAATGAGAATCGAGCGACCGGTACGAAGAGTGCCCGCCGCCCTGCCTACGGTCGCCCAGTGACGAGCAGCAGGCTGGATCCCCCCGCACGCACCACCGGCGCACACCGGGCGCACCGCGCCACGGACCAGGGACCGCGCACGCTCGGCCGGCGTCCCCCCGCCCGTTACGAGGCCGCCCTCGACGGCCTCTTCACGTACTGCCTCTCCGTGCTCTGCGACCACGACACGGCCACCGCCGTCCTCGGCGACGTCCTCGCCGTCGCCGAGCGCCACCACGGCCGCTGCCCCTCCGACGAGGACGGCCGCACCGCCTGGCTGTACGCCCTCGCCCGCTGGGCCTGCCTGCGCAGCCTCGGCGAGCAGCGCGGCAAGCGCCAGGGCGCCCACACCGGCCGCCCGGCCGTCACCGCCCCCGAGCCGCCCCGGGTCTCCGAGGAGACCGCCGAGCGGCGCCGCGCCGAGCTCGCCCTGCTCGCCTGGCCGGAGGCCGCGGGCACCACACCGGAGCAGCGCGAGGCGCTGGAGCTCGCCGTGCGGCACGGGCTCAGCCACCGCCAGGTCGCCGCCGTGCTCTCCCTCGACCCGCTCGCCGCCCGCGAGCTCCTCGCCACCGCCGGCTGCGAGGTCGAGCGCACCCGCGCCGCCCTCGCCGTCGTCGAGACCGGCAGCTGTCCCACCGTCGCCCGGCTCACCGGCGACCACCGGGTGCTCCTCTCGGCCGCCCTGCGCGCCGAGCTCGTCCGGCACGTCGACGACTGCCCCCGCTGTCGCCGCGCGGCCGAGCGCGTCGGCGCCGCCGGCCCCTGGCCCGGCGCCACGGCCCTCCCGGCGGACCGGCTGCCGCTCGTCGAGGCGCCCCGGGCCGCCGCGTACATGGCGATGCTGCACGTCCCACGCGCGCGTGCGGGCGCCCCGCGCTTCGCGCCGACCGGCTTCCCCATGGACCCGAAGGACCACGTCGCCCGCCGCGACCGGATGCGGGCCCGCGCGGTGACCACCACGGTCGTCGCCGCCGTGGTCGCCGCCCCCGTCCTCGCCCTGTGGACCTCCTACCGCGGCACCCCGGACACGGACGTCGCCGGCCACGACGGGGCCAGGATCAGCGCGCGCGAGGCGGACGAACCGGTCGGCCCGGACGGCGGCCCCTACGACCGGTACGAGAACGCGGGCAACGCCCGCACCACCCCGGAGCCCCGCTTCACCCGGGGCAGCCGCGCCCCCGACGTCTCCGTCGAGGTCGTCAGCCCCGGCGCCCCCGCCGAACCCGCCGCCGGCTGGATCACGGTCACCGCCACCGGTCACGGCGACGTCACCCTGCTCACCCTCGCCGCCGCCGGCGGCTCACCCGTCGACTGGTCGCTGTGGACGGACGCCCCCTGGCTGTACGTGAGCCGGGTCTCCGGCACGCTCCGCCCCGGCGAGAAGACCACGATCGCCGTCCGCGTCGACCACGGCCGCGCACCCGCCGGCGCCTGGAGCGCGCGCGTGGGGGTGAACCCCTCGGGCGCGGTGATCAGGATCGACGGCCACGGCCCGGCCAAACCGCCGACCGGCCGGGTCATCACGCCCCCGCCGATCACGACGACGCGGCCGACCACCCCGCCCACGTCCCCGCCGACGTCTCCGCCCACGACGGAGCCCACCACCCCGCCCACGACGGAACCGACGACGCCGCCCACGACCGAGCCCACGACCCCGCCGCCGACCACGGAGCCCACGACGGAGCCGACCACCCCGCCCCCGACGAGCGAAGAACCCCCGCCCGCGAGCTCGGACCCGGGCACGCCCCCGTCATCGCCGGAGGAACCGCCCCCCTCCTCCTAGGAGGGGTCCGCCGGGTGCGGGGCCACCAGCGGAAGCTGCGAGGCGAGCCGGGCCTCGCACAGCCCGGCCAGGACCCCGTACGCCTCCTCGCCCATCATCTCGACCAGCTCGGGCCGGTACGAGACGTAGACCGGCTCGGCGCCGACGTGCGCCGACGACGCCGTCGTGCAGTACCAGTGCAGGTCATGGCCGCCCGGCCCCCAGCCGCGCCGGTCGTACTCGCCGATCGACACCTGGAGCACCCGGCTGTCGTCGGGGCGGTCGATCCAGTCGTACGTCCGCCGCACCGGCAGCTGCCAGCACACGTCCGGCTTCGTCTCCAGCGGCTCCCGGCCCTCCTGCATCGCCAGGATGTGCAGCGAACAGCCCGCGCCGCCCGCGAAACCGGGCCGGTTCTGGAAGATGCAGGACCCCTCCCAGCGGCGGGTCTGCCGGTCGCCGTCCTCGTCGAGCTGCACCCAGCCCGACTCCGTGCCGACGTCGTGGAACTGCCACAGCTCCGGAGTCAGCCGGGCCACGTGCTCCGCGACCCGCTTCTCGTCGTCCTCGTCGGAGAAGTGCGCGCCCAGGGTGCAGCAGCCGTCGTCGGCGCGCCCCTCCTGGATGCCCTGGCAGCCGTTGCCGAAGATGCACGTCCAGCGCGAGGTCAGCCAGGTCAGGTCGCAGCGGAAGACCTGCTCCTCGTCGGTCGGGTCGGGAAACTCGACCCACGCGCGCGCGAAGTCGAGGCCCTTCTCGTCGGGCTCCTCGGCCTTGCCCCGCTTCTGCTTCCCGACCTTGACCGCCTTCACGGCCTTCGCCGCGTGCGCGGTCCTGGCGTCCTTCACGCGCGCGCCTTCGCTCTCTTTGTCCTGCTTCGCCTTTTTCGTCTTTGGCACAACCCCAAGCGTATGCGGGCCGGAGCAGTAGCGTTCCGCCCATGAGACTCGGAGTCCTCGACGTCGGTTCGAACACAGTGCACCTGCTCGTGGTGGACGCCCACCCCGGCGCCCGGCCGCTGCCCGCCCACTCGCACAAGGCGGAGCTGCGGCTCGCCGAACTGCTCGACGAGCGGGGTGCGATCGCGCCCGACGGCGTCGAGCGGCTCATCGCGACCGTGCGGGACGCGCTCCTGGCCGCCGAGGACAAGGGCTGCGAGGAGGTGCTGCCCTTCGCGACCTCCGCGGTCCGCGAGGCCAGCAACGCCGACGCGGTCCTCGCGCGCGTGAAGGACGAGACCGGCGTCGACCTCCAGGTCCTCACCGGGGAGGAGGAGGCCCGGCTCACCTTCCTCGCCGCCCGCCGCTGGTTCGGCTGGTCCGCGGGCAAGCTGCTCCTCCTCGACATCGGCGGCGGCTCCCTCGAAGTCGCGTACGGCATCGACGAGGACCCGGACACGGCGGTCTCCCTGCCCCTCGGCGCCGGCCGCCTCACGGCGGGCTGGCTGCCCGGCGACCCGGCCGACACCGCCGACGTGAAGGCGCTGCGCCGCCACGTGCGCGCGCAGATCGCCCGTACGGTCGGCGAGTTCAGCCGCTTCGGCAAGCCCGACCACGTCGTCGCCACCTCCAAGACCTTCAAGCAGCTCGCCAGGATCGCGGGCGCGCCCGGCTCGGGGGAGGGCCTCTACGTCCAGCGGATCCTGACCCGCAAGTCCCTGGAGGAGTGGGTCCCGCGCCTGGCCGCCATGACCGTTCCCGAGCGCGCCGCCCTCCCCGGCGTCTCGGAGGGCCGCGCCGGGCAGCTCCTGGCGGGCGCGCTCGTCGCGGAGGGCGCGATGGACCTCCTCGGCGTCGAGGAGCTGGAGATCTGCCCCTGGGCCCTGCGCGAGGGCGTCATCCTGCGCCGCCTGGACCACCTGCCGGGGCACTGACGGTCCGCACGGGGGCGCGGACCGGGCCCGCGACCGGCCCCCTCTTCGCCCCCGACGGGTGCCCCCTCCCCCGACGGGCGGGCCCCCTTCGCCCCCAGAGAGTGGCCGAAACCACCCCCGCCCCCGCCTCGGGCGTGACCGGAACCACCCTCCGGCCCCCGGCCCGCCCCGTACCCTGTCCCCGTGGCAGAACCAGTGGTGCGCATCCCGGATGCGAAGGTCGCCCTGTCGACGGCCTCGGTCTATCCGGAGTCGACGGCGACGGCCTTCGAGATCGCCGCGCGCCTCGGGTACGACGGCGTCGAGGTCATGGTGTGGACCGACCCCGTCAGCCAGGACATCGAGGCGCTGCGCCGGCTCTCCGACTACCACCGGGTCCCGATCCTGGCCGTGCACGCCCCCTGCCTCCTCATCACCCAGCGCGTCTGGTCCACCGACCCGTGGGTCAAGCTCCAGCGCGCCCAGGCGGCGGCCGAGAAGCTCGGCGCGTCGACGGTCGTCGTGCACCCGCCGTTCCGCTGGCAGCGCCAGTACGCCAAGGACTTCGTGACCGGCATCTGGCGGATGGCGGACGAGACGGACGTGCGCTTCGCGGTGGAGAACATGTACCCGTGGCGGTACAAGGACCGCGAGATGCTCGCGTACGCCCCCGAGTGGGACGTCACCAAGGACGACTACCGGCACTTCACCGTCGACCTCTCGCACACCGCGACCGCCCGCACCGACGCCCTCGCGATGATCGACCGCATGGGCGACCGGCTCGGCCACGTCCACCTCGCCGACGGCAAGGGGTCCGCCAAGGACGAGCACCTCGTCCCGGGGCGCGGCACCCAGCCCTGCGCCGAGCTCCTGGAGCGGCTCGCGCTCTCCGGCTTCGACGGGCACGTCGTCATCGAGGTCAACACCCGCCGCGCGATGTCAGCCGCCGAACGCGAGGCCGACCTCGCGGAGGCCCTGGCCTTCACCCGCCTCCACCTGGCCTCCGCCGCCGCCCGCCCGACCGAGCGGGCCCCCCGCCCATGACCGACCCGGCCCCGCGCCGGCGCGGTCGCCCGTCCCGTACCGAGGAGGAGAGCGGTCCGGGCACGCGCGAGCGCATCCTCGAAGCGGCCCGAGCCCAGTTCGCCGAGCGCGGCTACGACAAGGCCTCGGTGCGCGGCATCGCCAAGGCCGCCGGCGTGGACCCGGCGCTCGTGCACCACTACTTCGGCACGAAGGACGAGGTCTTCGCCGCCGCCGTCGAGGTCTCCTTCGAGCCCGCGGCCGTCCTCCCGGCGATCCTCGGCGGCCCGCGCGAGGCCATCGGCGAGCGGCTCGCCCGCTTCTTCATCGGCGTCTGGGAGAACCCGGCCTCCCGCGCCCCGCTCCTCGCGATCGTCCGCTCCGCGCTCACCCACGAGGCGGCGGCCAAGGTGCTGCGGACCTTCGTGCTGCGCCGGCTCCTGGAGCGGATCGCGGCCGAGCTCGACGTGCCGGACCCGGGCTTCCGCGCGGAGCTGGCCGCCTCGCACATGATCGGGATCGTGATCATGCGGTACGTGATCCAGGTCGAGCCGCTGGCCTCGGCGGACCCGGAGCGGATCGTCGAGCAGGTGGCCCCGACCCTCCAGCGCTACCTGACAAAAGCCTGAGCGAGGCCTGGCGGAAGCCGGACCGGAGGCGTCCGAGGAATGAACACCCGTCCCGCATTCTGGATGCCATGTCCGGATCCTGGAGCGTCGGCGTACGCTCGAAAGCAAGCACACCCATCACGAGGAGCGAGCGACGATGCCCGAGCTGAGGTCCCGCACTGTCACCCACGGTCGCAACATGGCGGGCGCCCGCGCCCTTATGCGCGCCTCCGGTGTACCCGGCGCGGACATCGGCCGGAAGCCGATCATCGCCGTGGCCAACTCCTTCACGGAGTTCGTCCCCGGCCACACCCACCTCCAGCCGGTCGGCCGGATCGTCTCCGAGGCCATCACCGCCGCCGGCGGCATCGCCCGCGAGTTCAACACGATCGCCGTCGACGACGGCATCGCCATGGGCCACGGCGGCATGCTCTACAGCCTGCCCTCCCGTGACCTGATCGCGGACAGCGTGGAGTACATGGTCGAGGCGCACTGCGCCGACGCCCTCATCTGCATCTCCAACTGCGACAAGATCACCCCCGGCATGCTGATGGCCGCCCTGCGCCTCAACATCCCGACGGTCTTCGTCTCCGGCGGCCCGATGGAGGCCGGCCGGGCGGTCCTCGTCGACGGCACGGTCCGCACGCTCGACCTGGTCGACGCGATGTCCGACGCCGTGAACCCCAACATCTCGGACGAGGACATGCTCCGGATCGAGGAGAACGCCTGTCCGACCTGCGGCTCCTGTTCCGGCATGTTCACGGCCAACTCGATGAACTGCCTGACCGAGGCCATCGGCCTCTCCCTCCCCGGCAACGGCTCGCTCCTCGCCACCCACACCGCCCGCAAGGGGCTGTACGAGGCCGCGGCGCGCACGGTCGTCGACATCACCCGCCGGTACTACGACGAGGACGACGCCTCCGTCCTGCCCCGCTCGATCGCGACCCGCGCGGCCTTCGAGAACGCCATGGCGCTCGACATCGCCATGGGCGGCTCGACCAACACGATCCTGCACCTGCTCGCCGCCGCCCAGGAGGCCGAGGTCGACTACGGCCTGCCGGACATGGACGAGGTCTCGCGCCGGGTGCCCTGCCTGGCCAAGGTCGCCCCGAACGTCGCCGGCAGCCGCACGTACTACATGGAGGACGTGCACCGGGCAGGCGGCATCCCGGCCATCCTCGGCGAGCTCTACCGCGGGGGCCTGCTCAACGAGGACGTGCACGCCGTGCACTCCCCGTCCATCAAGGAGTGGCTGGACACCTGGGACGTCCGCGGCGGCTCCGCCTCCGACGAGGCCGTCGAGCTGTTCCACGCGGCCCCCGGCTGCGTCCGCTCGGCGACCGCCTTCTCCCAGTCGGAGCGCTGGGAGGCGCTGGACACGGACGCGGCCGGCGGCTGCATCCGCGACGCGGGCCACGCGTACTCGAAGGACGGCGGCCTCGCCGTCCTGCACGGCAACCTCGCCGTCGACGGCTGCGTCGTGAAGACCGCCGGCGTCGACGAGTCCATCTGGACCTTCGAGGGCCCGGCCGTCGTCTGCGAGTCGCAGGACGAGGCCGTCCAGAAGATCCTCCTCAAGGAGGTCAAGGAGGGCGACGTCGTCGTCATCCGTTACGAGGGCCCCAAGGGCGGCCCCGGCATGCAGGAGATGCTCTACCCCACCTCGTACCTGAAGGGCCGCGGCCTGGGCAAGGCGTGCGCCCTGGTCACCGACGGCCGCTTCTCGGGCGGCACCTCGGGCCTCTCCATCGGCCACGCCTCCCCGGAGGCGGCCTCGGGCGGCACGATCGCGCTCGTCGAGGACGGCGACCGCATCCGCATCGACATCCCCAACCGCTCGATCGAGCTGCTCGTCGACGAGTCCACCCTCGCGGCCCGCCGCGAGGCCCTCGGCGGCGTGTACGCGCCGAAGAACCGGCAGCGCAAGGTGTCGGCGGCGCTGCGGGCGTACGCGGCGATGGCGACGAGCGCCGACAAGGGCGCGGTCCGGGACGTGACGAAGCTGGGCTGAGCCCGGCGGGAGCAGTACGCGGAAGGGGAGCGGGCCCGGAGCCCGCTCCCCTTCCGCGTACGTACGCCTCAGGCGCTCACCAGGCCGCCGGATCGCGCGCGTCCACCGCGAACACGGAGCCGTCCGGAGCCGTCCCGAACACCCGGCCGGCGGCGACGACGGGCGCGGGGACGGTGGTCGGGTAACCGAGCTTCCCGTCCCGCAGCCGGGGCCTGGTCTGCCCGATCAGCGCACCGCGCGCGGTGTCGACGGCGAGCAGCCGCCCGTCGGAGGCGGAGAAGTAGAGCCGGTCGCCGGGGGCGACGACGGGGACGGACACGGTGCCGGCGGCGGTCTCCAGCTCCCAGGCGACGCGGCCACCGGGAGCGGCGGTGTCCAGGGCGATGAGCTGACCCGTCGGCGTCAGCAGATAGACGGTCGTGCCCCGAACGGCGAACCTGGGTTCGTCCATCAGGGAAGGCACGGGGATCCGGCGAGCGGACCGCTTGGCGGGGTCGTACAGAACGACGGCGTCGGTGCGGGAGTCGCGGTTCGTGGACCGCAGGAAGAGCACGCCGTCCGCTCCTGTGCCCACGGGGACGAGGTCTCCCTCCAGACGCTTCTGCCAGGCGACCTCGCCGCTCCTCGGACGCAGGGCGCTGACGAGGGTCCGGGTTCCGTCGGCCGAGTTCTCGTAGACGGGCAGGAGGCCGGACTCCGGGGAGTACTGGCCGAAGCGGGGCGTCGAGTGATGGCGCAGCGCGTGACTCCAGCGCGGCTTCCCCGTCGCGCTGTCGACGGCCTCCACCGTGCCCGAGCCGCCGGTGAACAGGACCGTGTCGCCTGCCTGCCGCACTCCGGTGTGGCGTCCGGATGCGTTCGTGTCCCAGCCGGGGGTGCCGTCTGCTTCGTACGCCCGCAGGCCGTGCTCGACGGAGACGACACCGAGCAGGCCTTTGGACAAGGGCGTGGGCGCCGAGAGCTTCTCATCGGGAGCCGTCGGCCGTGACCACGCCACGTGGCCGGTCGCGGGGTCGATCCGCGCGATGCCGATGCCCCGGCCCGAGCAGAAGAGCGCGTCGGCGATGTACCCGCAGGCGGGTGCGACGGTATCGCCTTCCTTCTGCAGGAGGGTCTGCCATCCGGTGAAAGCCTTGGCCACCGGGGCCTTGCGCGGGTCTCGCGGATGGGTGCCGTCGCCGCCGAACTGGACGGCGGCGAAGGCGCCGACCGCGGCCAGTGCGACCAGCGCGGTGGCGGTGGCGGTGACGGACCGGCGGGGCAGACGCCGGGGTCGCTCCGTGGTCGCGCGTACGGGAGTGTCCGCGTCCCAGGAACCCGCAGGTCGAGGCGTGGGGAGGAGGGGGGCGGGGGCTCGCCGCTGGGACGGTATGAAGGCCGCCGCCTCGTACGACGGCGGTAGCAGAGCGGCCATGATCTCGGCCGGACTCGGCCGTTCCGCCGGTTCCTTGGCGAGGCACCGGGCGACGAGCGGGGCGAGGTCGGCCGGAACGCCCGTCAGGTCGGGCTCGTCGTGCACGACCTGGTACGCGACGATGTAGGGGCTGTCGGAGTCGAACGGGCCGTGCCCGGTCGCCGCGTGCACGAGGACGGACCCGAGGGCGAACACGTCCGCCGCCGGCCCGACCTCGCGCGGACGCTGGAACTGCTCGGGCGCCATGAAGGGCGGCGACCCGATCAACTTCCCCGTCTCCGTGTGCAGATCGCTGTCCACGGGCCGGGAGATGCCGAAGTCGATGACCTTCGGTCCGGTGTCGGTGAGCAGCACGTTGCTCGGCTTGAGGTCCCGGTGGACGACCCCGGCCCGGTGGATGTCGCGCAGCGCCTCCGCGAGGCCCGCGGTGAGCCGGCGCAGCTCGGCCGGGGACAGCGGGCCGTTCCGCTTCACCTGGTCGGCGAGGGTGGGGCCGGGCACGTAGAGGGTCGCCATCCAGGGGCGTACGGCATGGGGATCGGCGTCGACGACCGGCGCGGTGAAGGCCCCGCTGACCCGGCGCGCGGCCGTGACCTCTTGGCGGAAACGGGCCCTGAACTCGGGATCCTCCGCGTACTGCCCGTGCACGACCTTGACGGCGAGCCGCAGCCCGGAAGGGGAGGTGGCCAGGTGCACCACTCCCATGCCACCCGCCCCGAGACAGGCCTGAAGGCGGTACTCGCCCGCGTACTCAGGTCCTTCTGCTTCCCGGTCGGCACCGGTACTGCGCAACGGCGGCATCGCCCACCCCCGTGTGGTCCCCGTTGAGTTCGCGCGCGTGCGCGACGCACGGAGCCTAGTCCATGGTGCGGGCGATGACGGTGGGGCTTGCTAGCCTGCGCGTCGCAGAGAGTGAAATTCGGCGGAGCGATTCCGCTCCCAACGGGGGAGGGCCGTCATGGCTGTTGAAGAGACGAACGCCGCCACGACACTGGATGAGGTGGTCACCATGGGTGTGGCGCGCTACCCGATCGCACCCGGCTACCGCGTGAACGTGCGCTCCGGCCCGGGTACCAAGTACGAGATCGTGCGGACCCTCGCACTGGGCGTGAGCGTGCCGATCTACTGCCAGACGCCGGGCGAATCGATCTCCGGCCCGTACGGCACCACGAATCTCTGGGACAACATCGCGAGCGACGAGTTCGTCTCGGACGCGTACGTGAAAACCGGCAGTGACGGTTACGTCGCCCGCCGGTGCGGCTGAGCCCTTCACCGTTGCCCCGGGGATAATCGACCCCGTGAGCGACGAAGAGCAGCCCCCCGCCAAGACCGGCATCTCCTCCGGCCCGCAGCCGGAGGAGATCCGTTTCTTCGGCACGACCTGGGTCGACCACAGCGGCCACTACGCTCTGCGCCGCGCCGGCCTGGCCGTCGGCGCCCTGGCCGCCGCCGTCGCCGCCTGCTTCGTGCTGCGCTTCGCCTACGAGGGCCTGCAGATCGCGGACGTCGGCGGCGTCGTCAACGTGCTGGTCGTCATCATGTTCGCGGTCTGCAGCGCCATCGCCTTCGGCAAGACCTGGGAGGGCTTCCTCCGCCGCCCGGCCGACCCGGCCCGCGAGGAATCCCTGCGCAGCCTGAAGGCCATCGGCTTCATCGGCTCCCTCCTCGCCTACGCCGCCCGCTGCTTCGTCGAGGCCCCCGGTGAGAAACTGCACCGCACGGAGTACGAGACGGCTGTCGCCCAGTACGAGAAGCGCCGAGCCACCCGCACGGGCAACCCGTCCACCCGCAAGAAGCCGAAGCGCAAGTAGCGCCAGGCCGTGGGCGGCCCGCAGCGGCCCCACCCCACTCCACCCTGCCCCACCCCACCCCACTCCACCCTGCCCGGGTCCTTGACGACCGGCACCCCCAGGCCCACTATTCATCACATGATGAATTACGCGGCGTCGGGTGACCCCGCAGAAAGCGCAGCGGTCATCGCCCAAGCCCTCACCACCACCCGAGCCGACCGCCAGGTCCTCCGCGGGCTCGACTTCACCATCCCCACCGGCCGCATCACCGGCCTCCTGGGCCCCTCCGGCTGCGGCAAGACCACCCTCATGCGCGCGATCGTCGGCACCCAGGCCAAGGTCGGCGGCACCCTCCAGGTCCTTGGCCGCCCCGCCGGCGACCCCGCACTCCGCTCCCGCATCGGCTACGTCACCCAGGCCCCATCCGTCTACGACGACCTCACCGTCCGCCAGAACCTCGACTACTTCGCCGCCGTCCTGCTCCCCGGCCGCGCCCACCGGCACGACCGCCGCACCGCCGTCGACCGGGCCGTCGAGGACGTCGACCTCGCCGACCACGCCGACGTCCTCGCCGGCCGGCTCTCCGGCGGCCAGCGCAGCCGGGTCTCCCTCGCCGTCGCCCTCCTCGGCACCCCGGAACTCCTCGTCCTCGACGAGCCCACGGTCGGCCTGGACCCCGTCCTCCGCCGCGACCTGTGGGACCTCTTCCACCGGATCGCCGCCGACCGGGGCACCACCCTCCTCGTCTCCTCCCACGTCATGGACGAGGCCGAGCGCTGCCACCGGCTCCTCCTCATGCGCGAGGGCGAGATCCTCGCCGAGGACACCCCGGAGGCCCTCCGCCGCCGCAACGACACGGCCACCGTCGAAGAGGCCTTCCTGCACCTGGTCGACGCGGCGGCAGCCCGCGACCGCGCGCGGAACACCACCCGTACCGAGGAGCCCCGACCGTGAACGCCCACCCGTCGCCCACCACCACCCCTTCAAGGCCGCGCTTCGCGCCCTCTCTTTCCCGCACCCTCGCCACCGCCGCCCGCGTCCTGCGCCAACTGCGCCACGACCCGCGCTCGATCGCCCTGATGCTCCTCGTCCCCTGCCTGATGCTCTTCCTGCTCCGCTACGTCTTCGACGGCAGCCCCGGCACCTTCGACAGCATCGGCGCCTCGCTCCTCGGCATCTTCCCGCTCATCACGATGTTCCTGGTGACCTCCATCGCCACTCTCAGGGAACGCACCTCCGGCACCCTGGAACGCCTGCTCGCCATGCCACTGGGCAAGGCCGACCTCATCGCCGGCTACGCCCTCGCCTTCGGACTCGTCGCCGTCGTCCAGTCCGTCCTGGCCACCGGCCTCGCCGTCCGGTTCCTCGGCCTCGACGTCACCGGCTCCCCCTGGCTCCTCCTCCTGGTGGCACTCCTCGACGCCCTCCTCGGCACCGCGCTCGGCCTCTTCGTCTCCGCCTTCGCCGCGTCCGAGTTCCAGGCCGTCCAGTTCATGCCGGCCGTGATCTTCCCCCAGCTCCTGCTCTGCGGCCTGTTCACCCCACGCGACCGCATGGCCCCCGCCCTGGAGGCGATCTCGAACGCACTCCCCATGTCGTACGCCGTCGACGGCATGAACGAGGTCCTCCGCCACACCGACATGACCGCCGCCTTCGTCCGCGACGCCCTCGTCGTCGCCGGCTGCGCCGTCCTGGTCCTCGGCCTCGGCGCGGCCACCCTCCGCCGCCGCACCGCCTGACCGCCCCTCGGACACCCCACGCACCCCCGACCCCGCCGGTGCGAGGATGGCGACACGTACCCCCTCCGGCGAGGTGAAAGACCCATGACGCAGACCGTCGCAGTCCTCGGCACCGGCAAGATCGGTGAAGCGCTCCTCAGCGGCATGATCCGTGCCGGCTGGCGCCCCGCGAACCTCCTGGTCACCGCCCGCCGCGCCGAACGCGCCGAGGAACTCCGCACCCGCTACGGCGTCGAGACCGTCACCAACGCCGAGGCCGCCAAGCGCGCCGACACCCTCATCCTGGCCGTCAAGCCGCAGGACATGGGCCGCCTCCTCGACGAGCTCGCCCCCCACGTCACCGCCGACCGCCTGGTCATCAGCGCGGCGGCGGGCATCCCCACGTCCTTCATCGAGGACCGCCTCACCGCCGGCACCCCCGTCGTCCGCGTCATGCCGAACACCCCCGTCCTCGTCGACGAGGGCATGTCCGTCATCTCGGCCGGCAGCCACGCCACCCCCGACCACCTCGCCCACACGGAGGAGATCTTCGGCGGCGTCGGCAAGACCCTGCGCGTCCCCGAGTCCCAGCAGGACGCCGCCACCGCCCTCTCCGGCTCGGGCCCCGCGTACTTCTACTTCCTCGTCGAGGCCATGACCGACGCCGGCATCCTCCTCGGCCTGCCCCGCGCCCAGGCCCACGACCTCATCGTCCAGGCCGCCATCGGCGCCGCCGTGATGCTCCGCGACAGCGGCGAGCACCCGGTCAAGCTCCGCGAGGCCGTCACCTCACCGGCCGGCACCACCATCAGCGCCATCCGCGAGCTGGAGAACCACGGCGTACGCGCCGCCCTGATCGCCGCACTGGAAGCGGCCCGCGACCGCAGCCGCGAGCTCGCCTCCGGCAACAGCTGAGCGGCTACTTCCCCGCCGCACCCTTCACCACGTCCTCCGTGCCCACGACCCGGGCGAACCGCCCACCGTGCAGCGACACCGCCGTCGCCCGGGTCAGCTCCTCGGCGCTCTGCGTCCACCCGAACGGCCCGGCCAGGTCGAAGGTGTGCATGGCATCGATCGGGAACAGCACGTCGTACCCGAGGTTCCCGCCCATCCGGGCGGTGGTCTCGTTGCACATGTTGGTCTGGATCCCCACGACCACGAACTGCTCGACACCAGCCCCCTTGAACCAGGCGTCCAGGTCGGGCTCCCCGTAGAAGGCGGAGTTCACGGACTTCGTCACGAACAGCTCGGGGCCGGACCCCTTCCCCCGCCGCTCCTCGACGAAGTCCTTGAACCCGTTCCCCTCGGTCCCCGGCTCCAGCGGCGAACCCGCCTGCTTCGAGTCGTGCCGCACGAAGACGACCGGCCGCCCCGTCTCCTGCCACACGTCGATCAGAGCCGCGATGTTCCGCTCGGCCTCCGGATTGTCCCGCCGGCCCCAGAACTCGGACTCGAAGCCCTTCTGCACGTCGACGACCACCAGCGCTGCGTTCTCGTTGATCTCCATGACCACGATCCTCCCGCCGACGGCCCCGCCCTCCCAGAGGGGTGAATGCCAGCGATCGATGCTTTACTGCCAAGCGTGTCAGAGACCCCAGCGCCCCGCCCCCAGCGCATCGCCCTCGTCTCCTTCCCCGGCATCCGCGCCTTCGACATCTCGGTCATCACCGAGGTCTGGGACAGCGACCGCACCCTCCGCGGCGTCCCGCCCTTCGAACTCCGCAGAACCGCCACCGACCCGCACACCCCCATCCCCCTCCGCGGCGGCCTCACCCTCACCCCCGACCGCCCGCTCACCTGGCTCGACGACCTCACCCCCACCGACCTGGTCGTCGTCCCCGGCATCGAGGACCCCTACGCCGACCTCCCGAGCCCCGTCCTCGACGCCCTCCGCCGCGCCCACACCGCAGGCATCCCGGTCGCCTCGCTCTGCGCCGGAGCCTTCGTCCTCGCCCGCGCCGGCCTCCTCGACGGCCGCCGCGCCGTCACCCACTGGCACCTGGCCGGGACCCTGGCCGCCCTCCACCCCGCCGTCCAGGTCGAACCGGACGCCCTCTTCGTCGAGGACACCGGCATCTGGACCTCCGCCGGCACCGCCGCGGGCATCGACCTCTGTCTCCATCTCGTACGCACCGCCCACGGCGCCGAAGCCGCCGCGACGGTCGCCCGCTCCATGGTCACCGCCCCTTTCCGTACGGGGACGCAGGCCCAGTTCATCGAGCACCCCACGCCCCGCGCCGACCGCGACGCCGACGCCCTCGCCGCCGTACGCGCCCACGCCCTGGCCCACCTCGCCGAACCCCACACCATCGCGAGCCTGGCCGCCCTCGCCGGCATGTCCCCCCGCTCCTTCGCCCGCCACTTCCAGGCCACGACGGGAACCACCCCCCTCCACTGGCTCATCACCCAGCGCGTCGCGGCGGCCCAGAAGCTCCTGGAGCGGACCGACCACCCCCTCCCCGAGGTGGCCCGACGTGCGGGTTTCGGCAGCGAGGTCACGATGCGCCAGCACTTCGCCTCCCACCTGGGCACCAGCCCCCGGGACTACCGCACCGCCTTCCGCCACCCGGGCAGAGGGACGCCCCAGGGCCAGGGTTGACACGGGACCCCCCGGTCCGTAGTGTTCTCCGAGTTGTCCGACGTGAGCACCGACTCCGGTCGGCCCCGGGCAGCCATTCCGCAAGATCCACTGAAGCTGACGACGCTTTGTCGCGCCGTCGCGCTTTCCGTGCGTTTTTGCGAAATGAGGAATCCGCGTTCGAAGGTTTGAGCGCAGCGGCCCGATTAGCGTCGGGGGCAGGGAATCCGCTAAAGTCTCACTCGTCGGAACGGCCCAACAGCCGGAAAGACAAATCCCGCTGACTGGGAATCAGACGCCGAAAGGATCTGATAGAGTCGGAAACGAAGGAAGCGCCCGGAGGGCCCGGAAACGGGACCGAAGGAAGCGTCCGCACCTTGAGAACTCAACAGCGTGCCAA
>NZ_JBEXSZ010000138.1:0-21839 GCF_040613865.1 Streptomyces sp. NPDC006197
CGGGTGGCGGCGCTTCAGCTCGCGGATCGCCTCGATGGTGGCGATGCCGTCGCCCCGCGACTCCTCCTGGCCGGTGCAGATGGTGAAGGTCAGGGCGTCGATGAGGATGTCCGACTCGTGGATGCCCCAGTTGCCGGTGAGGTCCTCGATGAGCCGCTCGGCGATCGCGACCTTGTGCTCGGCGGTGCGGGCCTGGCCCTCCTCGTCGATGGTGAGGGCGATGAGGGCGGCGCCGTGCTCCTGGGCCAGTCGGGTGACCTTCGCGAAGCGGGAGTCGGGTCCGTCGCCGTCCTCGTAGTTGACCGAGTTGATCACCGCCCGGCCGCCGAGCTTCTCCAGACCCGCCCGCAGGACGTCCACCTCGGTGGAGTCCAGCACGATCGGCAGCGTGGAGGCCGTCGCGAAGCGACCGGCGAGCTCCTGCATGTCGGCGACACCGTCACGGCCCACGTAGTCCACGCACAGGTCGAGCATGTGCGCGCCCTCGCGGATCTGGTCCCGCGCCATCTCCACGCAGTCGTCCCAGCGGCCCTCCAGCATGGCCTCACGGAACTTCTTCGACCCGTTGGCGTTGGTCCGCTCGCCGATCGCCAGGTACGAGGTGTCCTGCCGGAACGGCACCGTCTGGTAGAGGGAGGCGGCGCCGGGCTCGGGGCGGGGGGAGCGCTCGGGCGGGGTGAGGCCCTGGACCCGCTCGACGACCTGGCGCAGGTGCTCGGGGGTGGAGCCGCAGCAGCCGCCGACCAGGGACAGGCCGTAGTCGCGGACGAAGTTCTCCTGCGCGTCGGCCATCTCGGAGGCCGTGAGCGGGAAGTACGCACCGTCCTTGGTGAGCACGGGGAGGCCGGCGTTCGGCATGCACATCAGGGGCGTGCGCGAGTGGCGGGCCAGGTAGCGCAGGTGCTCGCTCATCTCGGCGGGGCCGGTCGAGCAGTTCAGGCCGATGAGGTCGATGCCGAGGGGCTCCAGGGCGGTCAGCGCGGCGCCGATCTCGGAGCCGAGCAGCATGACGCCCGTGGTCTCGAAGGCGAGCGAACAGATCAGGGGCACGTCCACGCCCAGGGCCTCCATCGCGCGGCGCGCGCCGATGAGGCTGGACTTGGTCTGCAGCAGGTCCTGGGTCGTCTCCACGATCAGGGCGTCGGCGCCGCCGGCCAGCAGGCCCTCGGCGTTCTGCTGGTAGCCGTCGCGCAGCACGTCGTACGCGATGTGGCCGAGCGAGGGGAGCTTGGTGCCGGGGCCGATCGAGCCGAGCACCCAGCGCTGGCGGCCGTCCTTGGCGGCGAACTCGTCGGCGACCTCGCGGGCGATCCGGGCGCCCGCCTCGGAGAGCTCGAAGATCCGGTCCGCGATCTCGTACTCGCCCGCGGCCGAGTGGTTGGAGCCGAACGTGTTGGTCTCGACGCAGTCGACGCCGACCTCGAAGTACGCCTCGTGGACCGAACGGACGATGTCGGGCCGCGTGACGTTCAGGATCTCGTTGCATCCTTCGAGGTTCTGGAAGTCCTCGAGGGTGGGGTCCTGGGCCTGGAGCATGGTGCCCATGGCTCCGTCGGCGACGACGACTCGGCTGGCGAGTGCCTCGCGGAGGGCGGCGGCGCGGTTCCGGCTGTCAGCGGAAGGGGTCGGCAACGAGGCCATGGATGAGCTCCCTGGAATGCGACGGCTGTCGGCTTTGCACCCTCGGGGGAGGGGGCACGGGGCCAGCGTAACCGCGCCGGGGCCGGGGTGGACACGGCGTCCCACAGGCCGGACGGCATCCTGTGTGCGGGGACTCCCGGTCCTGCCCCTCCTTGGCCGACACTGTGTGGTGACGCAAGGTCGGCATCGACCGATAGTGTTCAGCATTGTCGAACAGTATGAGAAGGGTGAGGGGCCGGGCGATGGCGAAGAACATCCAGTCGCTTGAACGGGCGGCGGCCATGCTGCGACTGCTCGCGGGTGGCGAGCGCCGGCTCGGTCTGTCCGACATCGCGTCCTCGCTCGGACTCGCCAAGGGGACGGCCCACGGCATCCTGCGCACCCTCCAGGCGGAGGGCTTCGTGGAGCAGGACGCGGCCTCGGGCCGCTACCAGCTGGGCGCGGAGCTGCTGCGGCTCGGCAACAGCTATCTGGACGTGCACGAGCTGCGGGCGCGCGCGCTGGTCTGGACGGACGACCTGGCGCGGTCCAGCGGCGAGAGCGTGCACCTGGGGGTGCTGCACCAGCGGGGCGTGCTGATCGTGCACCACGTCTTCCGGCCGGACGACAGCCGCCAGGTCCTGGAGGTGGGGGCCATGCAGCCGCTGCACTCCACGGCGCTCGGCAAGGTCCTGTCGGCGTACGACCCGGTGGCGCACAGCGAGGCGCTGGAGGTCGAGCGGGAGGCGTTCACGCCCCGGACGACCACGGACCTGGGCGACTTCGAGTCGCTGCTCGACATGACGCGGGCCCGGGGCTGGGCGGCGGACGTGGAGGAGACCTGGGAGGGCGTGGCGTCGGTGGCGGCGCCGATCCACGACCGGCGGCGGATGCCGGTGGGCGCGGTGGCGGTCACGGGGGCCGTGGAGCGGGTCTGCCCGGGCGGGGAGCTGCGCCCCGAGCTGGTGGCGGCGGTACGGGACTGCGCCCGCGCGGTCTCCCGGGACCTGGGGGCGAACCGCTTCTGACCGTCCGTGCGGGCGCCGTCACCGACCGCCCGCCAAGCAACAGAACCCGCCGGTAACGATCGCGTTATCGGCGGGTTTTTCGCTTCCCAGACCCTTGACGCGCTGTTAACCCGGGGGCAAAACTTCCGTTCACCGGTCGGCATTGTCGAACACCTAACGGCAATAGGCGCTAAGGTGTGACAGTGCCAAGGGCCGGCAACGCCCTCACACGAGGGCGCGGACCACCGGAGGGACCCGGGGTTCGCCTTCCCCTGGACGAAGGACAAAGGAGTCGCGGGTGTCCACCTCCGACATCTTCCTCGGCGAGACCATCGGTACCGCCGTACTCATTCTGCTCGGCGGCGGTGTGTGCGCCGCCGTCACGCTCAAGGCCTCCAAGGCCCGCGGCGCGGGCTGGCTCGCGATCACCTTCGGGTGGGGCTTCGCCGTCATGACGGCGGTCTACATGACCGCTTCCCTCTCGGGGGCCCATCTGAACCCCGCCGTCACGGTCGGAATCGCGATCAAGGACGGGGACTGGAGCAACGTCCCCGTCTACATCGCGGGCCAGATGCTCGGCGCGATGATCGGTGCGGCGCTGGTCTGGGTGGCCTACTACGGCCAGTTCCAGGCCCACCTCACGGACCCGGAGACCATCGGCGAGAAGCCGATCGAGGGCCCCGGCCCGGTGCTCGGCGTCTTCTCCACGGGTCCCGAGATCCGTAACACCTGGCAGAACCTGGCCACCGAGATCATCGGCACCGTCGTGCTGGTCCTGGCCGTGCTCACCCAGGGCCTCAACGACAGCGGCAAGGGCCTCGGCGTCATCGGCGCCCTGATCACCGCGTTCGTCGTGGTCTCCATCGGCCTCTCGCTCGGCGGCCCGACCGGTTACGCCATCAACCCGGCCCGTGACCTCGGCCCGCGCATCGTGCACGCCCTGCTCCCCCTGCCGAACAAGGGCGGCTCCGACTGGAGCTACGCCTGGATCCCGGTCGCCGGTCCGCTGATCGGTGGCGCCATCGCCGCGGGTATCTACAACATCGCGTTCGCCTGAGCCGTCCTTCTTCCAGACCCCCTTGGAGCACACCGTGACCGACGCACACACCTCCGGCCCGTTCATCGCGGCCATCGACCAGGGCACCACCTCCTCGCGCTGCATCGTCTTCGACAAGGACGGCCGGATCGTCTCGGTCGACCAGAAGGAGCACGAGCAGATCTTCCCGAAGCCGGGCTGGGTCGAGCACGACGCCGCCGAGATCTGGACCAACGTCCAGGAGGTCGTCGCCGGCGCCCTGGAGAAGGCGAACATCACCGCCGCCGACGTCAAGGCCATCGGCATCACCAACCAGCGCGAGACCACGCTGCTCTGGGACAAGAACACCGGTGAGCCCGTCCACAACGCCCTCGTCTGGCAGGACACCCGCACGGATTCCCTCTGCAAGGAGCTCGGCCGCAACGTCGGCCAGGACCGCTTCCGCCGCGAGACCGGCCTGCCGCTCGCGAGCTACTTCTCCGGCCCGAAGGTCCGCTGGCTGCTCGACAACGTCGAGGGCCTGCGCGAGCGCGCCGAGCGCGGCGACATCCTCTTCGGCACCATGGACTCCTGGGTCATCTGGAACCTCACGGGCGGCGTCGACGGCGGCCACCACGTCACCGACGTCACCAACGCCTCCCGCACCATGCTGATGAACCTCCACACCATGGCCTGGGACGAGAAGATCCTGCAGTCCATGGACATCCCGGCCGCCGTGCTGCCGGAGATCCGCTCCTCCGCCGAGGTGTACGGCACGGTCAAGGGCGGCATCCTCGACGGCGTCCCGGTCGCCTCCGCGCTCGGCGACCAGCAGGCCGCCCTGTTCGGCCAGACGTGTTTCGCCGAGGGCGAGGCCAAGTCCACGTACGGCACCGGCACCTTCATGCTGATGAACACCGGCGACAAGATCATCAACTCCTACAGCGGCCTGCTGACCACGGTCGGCTACCAGATCGGCGACGCCAAGCCGGTCTACGCCCTGGAGGGCTCGATCGCCGTCACCGGCTCGCTCGTCCAGTGGATGCGCGACCAGATGGGCCTGATCAAGTCCGCCGCCGAGATCGAGACCCTCGCGTCCTCGGTCGAGGACAACGGCGGCGCCTACTTCGTGCCGGCCTTCTCCGGCCTGTTCGCCCCGTACTGGCGCTCCGACGCGCGCGGTGTCATCGCCGGCCTCACCCGGTACGTCACCAAGGCGCACATCGCCCGCGCCGTCCTGGAGGCCACCGCCTGGCAGACCCGCGAGATCACCGACGCCATGACGAAGGACTCCGGCGTCGAGCTGACCGCGCTCAAGGTCGACGGCGGCATGACCTCCAACAACCTGCTGATGCAGACCCTCTCGGACTTCCTGGACGCGCCCGTCGTGCGTCCGATGGTCGCCGAGACCACCTGCCTCGGCGCCGCCTACGCCGCCGGTCTCGCCGTCGGCTTCTGGCCGGACACCGACGCGCTGCGCGCCAACTGGCGCCGGGCGGCGGAATGGACCCCTCGCATGGACGCCGACAAGCGTGACAGCGAGTACAAGAGCTGGCTCAAGGCCGTCGAGCGGACCATGGGCTGGATCGAGGACGAGGAGTAATACGAGATGACCACCCTGCAGAGCGTCCCTGCCCTGGGGACGCACCCGGCTGCCGGTTCCCTCCCGAGCCGCGCCGAGACCCGGGAACAGCTTTCCAAGGCGACGTACGACCTCCTGGTGATCGGGGGCGGCATCCTGGGCATCTCCACCGCCTGGCACGCCGCGCAGTCGGGCCTGCGGGTGGCCCTGGTGGACGCCGGCGACTTCGCCGGCGCCACCTCCTCCGCCTCCTCCAAGCTGCTCCACGGCGGCCTGCGCTACCTGCAGACCGGCGCGGTGAAGCTGGTCGCGGAGAACCACTTCGAGCGGCGCGCGGTCTCCCGCCAGGTGGCACCGCACCTCGCCAACCCGCTCACCTTCTACCTGCCCGTCTACAAGGGCGGCCCGCACGGCGCGGCCAAGCTCGGCGCCGGCGTCTTCGCCTACAGCGCCCTCTCGGCCTTCGGCGACGGCGTCGGGCACCTGCTCTCCCCCGCCAAGGCCGCCCAGGACGTGCCGGAGCTGCGCACCGACAACCTGAAGGCCGTCGCCGTCTACGGCGACGACCAGATGAACGACGCCCGGATGGCGCTGATGACCGTCCGCGCCGCCGTCGCCGCCGGTGCCACCGTCCTCAACCACGCCGAGGTCACCGGCCTCCGCTTCACCCGCGGCCGGGTCACCGGCGCGGAGCTGAAGGACCGCACCACCGGCGACGAGTTCGGCGTGAACGCCCGGCTCGTGCTGAACGCGACCGGCCCGTGGGTCGACCACCTGCGCAAGATGGAGGACCCGAACGCGGCCCCCTCCATCCGCCTCTCCAAGGGCGCGCACCTGGTCCTCAAGCGGACCTCGCCGTGGAAGGCCGCGCTGGCCACCCCGATCGACAAGTACCGCATCACCTTCGCCCTCCCCTGGGAGGACATGCTGCTCCTCGGCACCACCGACGAGGAGTACGAGGGCGACCCCGGCCAGGTCGAGGTCACCGAGAAGGACACCGCCCAGATCCTGGACGAGGCCGCCTTCTCCATCCGCGACCAGCAGCTCTCCCGCGACCTGATCACGTACTCCTTCGCCGGCCTCCGGGTGCTCCCGGGCGGTCCCGGCGACACCTCCAAGGCCAAGCGCGAGACGGTCGTCACCGAGGGCCGCGGCGGCATGCTGTCGGTGGCCGGCGGCAAGTGGACGACCTTCCGCCACATCGGCCGCACGGTGATGAAGAAGCTGGAGCAGCTCCCCGGCCACCCCCTCGGCGAGGACTACGAGCCGGTGTCTGCGCTGCCGAAGCGGTTGCCGCTGCCCGGCATAGCCAACCCGAACGCGGTCGCCCACCGGCTGCTGGTCGACGGCCCGGCGCCCGGCCCCCGGATGGCCGCCGACACCGCCAGGCACCTGGCCACGCACTACGGCTCGCTCTCCTTCGACATCGCCCGGATGGCGAACGAGAACCCCGAGCTGGCCCGCCGGATCCACCCGGACGCGCCGGAGATCTGGGCGCAGGTCGCCTACGCCCGCGACCACGAGTGGGCCGAGACGGCGGACGACGTGCTGCGCCGCCGTACGACGCTGACCATCCGCGGTCTCGCGACGGACGAGATCCGCGCCGGGGTCGAGTCGATGCTGCGCAAGTAACTCCCGCGGCCCCAGGGGCGGTTCCTCGTCGAGGCGCCGCCCCTTCCGCATGCGGTACGGACCGCGGCGGTCCCGTGTGCGGGGTCCTGTTCCTGGGTAGTCGATCAAGGCCGCACGGGTTTTCGGGGGTGTCCGGAGACTGCGGACGGACCACCGGAAAGCCGTAAGGTGGGGCCGTACGACAGGAACTTCGAATAAGGAGGCGCTGGGTGATCGAGCTCGAGGGGGTACCCGAGCTGATCGACCCGGTCATGGTGGCAGCGTTCGAGGGCTGGAACGACGCCGGCGACGCCGCCTCCACCGCGGTCGCCCACCTGGACCGGGAATGGAAGGGCGAGGTCTTCGCGGCGCTCGACGCCGAGGACTACTACGACTTCCAGGTCAACCGCCCCACCGTCTTCCTGGACAACGGGGTCCGGAAGATCACCTGGCCGACGACCCGGCTCTCCGTGGTCCGGGTCGGCGGCGACAAACCCCGCGACCTGGTGCTCGTGCGCGGGATCGAGCCCTCGATGCGCTGGCGCTCCTTCTGCAACGAGCTGCTCGCCTTCGCGCACGAGCTGGGCGTGGAGATGGTGGTGATCCTGGGCGCGCTGCTCGGGGACACCCCGCACACCCGGCCGGTGCCGGTCAGCGGAGTGACCTCCGATCCGGACCTGGCGCGGACGATGGACCTGGAGGAGACCCGGTACGAGGGCCCGACGGGCATCGTGGGCATCCTCCAGGAGGCCTGCACGCACGCGGGCGTGCCGGCGGTGAGTCTGTGGGCGGCGGTGCCGCACTACGTGTCGCAGCCGCCGAACCCCAAGGCGACCCTGGCGCTCCTCAACCGCCTGGAGGACCTGATCGGGCTGCGCATCCCGCTGGGCGAGCTGCCGGAGGACGCTCGGGCCTGGCAGCTGGGCGTGGACCAGCTGGCCGCGGAGGACAGCGAGGTCGCCGAGTACGTGCAGACCCTGGAGGAGGCGCGGGACACGGCGGAGCTGCCGGAGGCCTCGGGCGAGGCGATCGCCCGCGAGTTCGAGCGGTATCTGCGGCGGCGCGAGCCGGGCACGGGTCCGGGCTCCGGTCCGGGGGTGGCGACGGAGGGCGGCGAGTTCCTGCGGGACTCCGGGAGCGGCCGGACGCGTCCGCCGAAGCCGGAGCAGCCGGGCCCGGAGTCGGTGCCGGGGGCCGAGCCGGAGTCGGTGCCGGGGGTTGACCCGGGGTCCGAGCCGGGGACCGACCCGGATTCGGTGCCGGGAGCCGACCCGGGGTCCGAGCCGGGGCCGCCGTCCGACTCCGCGGAGGGCGAGGACGACGGGGACGCGGGCGACGGCGGCGAGAGCCGGGAGTAGCCGTACGGGAGGGGTGGCGCGGCCGCCCCTCCCGTAGGCGTTTCAGACCCGCGCCACGGAGACCACGTCGTAGTCGGCCGTCGCCGGGTCCGGGTCCAGACCGAAGCGGGCGTTCGGCAGGTAGATCCGGTCGCCCCAGGCCGCCGCCGTGGTGGGGACGCGGAACCGGTCCGGGTCGGTGATCCGGGCGATCGCGGTGCCTCGCGTCCCGGTCGCGTCGAGCCGGACCACGTCGATCTGGTTGACCGCCTGCTGGACGATGTACAGATCGCGGCCGAGGAGCAGCAGCCCGTCCCCGTGCGGGATCTTCAGACCGCCGAGGTCGACCGCCCGGGCGACGCCGGTGCGCGGGTCGACCCGCAGGAGCGAGCCGCCGTCCTGGAAGACGTCGACCACGAGCAGCGCCCGCCCGTCGGGGGTCCGCTCGATGCCGTTGGCGCTGAAGTCGGGGCCCTGTGTCCAGTCGCCGCCGAGCGGGAGGACCGTCAGCTCGTGCGCGGGCTCGCCGGTGCGGTCGAGGGCCAGCCGGTAGAGCTGCGGCTGGAAGGAGTCCGTGAACCAGGCCGCGTCCGGGGTGAGGATCACGTCGTTGACCATGGTGGTCTCCGCGCCGAGCCCGGTGAAGTGGCGCAGCAGGGCCCCGGAGCGGGCGTCGACGACGCGGATCTCCCGGCTCCAGCCTCCGGCGAGGAAGAGCCGCCGCTCGGGCCGGTCGATCTTGAGCCCGACGGTGCTGTGTCCGGCGCCGAGCCCTTGGTGGACGATCCGGCCCTCGCCGGTGGCCAGGGAGGCCTTGTACACGGCGCCGTCGGCGAGCGAGCCGAAGTAGGCGTACGGGCTGTGCCCGATCGCGACGCCCTCCGGCTGGAAGCCCTTCGGAAGGGGGAACCCGGTGGGCCACCGCCCACCGGGTCCGGCCGCGTGCGCCGTGCCTGCGGCGAGGGGGGCGGTGAGAGCCGCCGCGCCGAGGGCGACGGCGGCTCCCAGGAATCCTCTGCGTGCGAGGTGATGCTGCACTGAGTGCCCTTTCGTACAACTGGTCGATTGGCACTCTCACCTCATCACAACAGGCGCCTCCGGCAGGGCAGTTGTCCGCATTCCGGCCTGCCGGCGCGCATCAGGCGCAGCCGAACCTGGCCGCCGCCCAGTCGCCGTGGTCGCCGCTCTTCGACCCGTTGGTGTCCGTGATCCGCAGCCGCACGTGCCGGGCGCCGGTCACGTCGACGTTCACGGGCAGGGTCGCGGAGGCTCCGGTCAGCCGGGGCGAGGTCCACAGGACCCGGCCGTCGGCCTCGACGGAGAAGGCCACCTCCCCGTAGCCGTTGATCTCGTCGTCGATGCCGACGTCGGCGGTGAAGGTGGTGCAGCGGCCGCCGAGGTAGACCTCGATGTCGGAGTCGGCGTGGGCGCCGATGCCCTTCTCGTAGGTCTGTCCGGCCAGGGTGAGGGTGTGGCCGTCGGCGGCGCCGGACTCGCCGTTGGAGCGGTCGCGCTCGGGCGGTCCCCAGCCGTTGGTCGCGCGCAGCCAGGCGAGGTCGCTCGCCCAGGCGTCGGCCGTCGGCGCCGGGGGCATCACTCCGATCGCGAACCGCTGGACGGCCGTGCGGTCGGTGCCCGCGGCACGGTGGCGGGCGGTCGCCGTGAGGGTGGCCTCGCCGGGCTTCGCGTCGGCCGCCGGGATGACGGCGACCTCGACCCGGCGGGTGGTGCCGGCCGGGACGCGGGCGATCGGCGCGGCCGGGGTGACCTGCCAGCCGGCCGGGGCGTCCAGGGAGACCCGTACGTCGGTGGCGTCCCGGGTGCCCGCGGTGACGTCCACGGCGACGGTGCCGGGCGTGCCGGCGCCGAGCTCCTGCCCGGTGGGGGCGGCGAGGACGGCGGAGGCGCCGGGGACGGCCCCGCCGACGGCGCTGGTGTCGGTCAGGCGCAGTTCGAAGGCGCGGCCGGTGGACAGGGCGGTGGTCTTGATCCGGACCACTCCCCCGCGCTCGTCGCGGTCGTACCACCAGCCCTGGCCGGCCGCGTCGAAGGCGGCGCGGGAGGTGAGGGCGGGCAGTGCGCGTCCGTCGAGCCTCACCGTGCCGGGGGCGTCGCCGGTGTGGACGGTGAAGGCGTACGGCCGGGCGGTGGGCTTGCCGGTGTACGTGCCGGTGCTCGCGCCGATCCGGACGGTGACGTCGCCGGGGCCGGACTCGGGGGCGCGGACCTCGGCGCGCTGGGTGGCGTACTTCCCGGTGCGGTGCTCGCGGGTGACGCCGTCGTCCTCGTACAGCTCGAAGGAGGAGCTGCCCTGCGGGTAGACGTCCCAGGCGAGCGGGTCGCCGGGGGCGCGGTCCTGGTACGAGCGGATGGAGCCGGGCCACATGGGGACGGCCGCCCCGGCCCGTACGAAGAGGGGCAGGGTGTCGAGCGGGGCGCTGTAGTCGTCGACGGTGACGGGGCCTTCGTGGACGCGCCCGCTCCAGTAGTCGATCCAGGTGCCCTCGGGGAGGTAGATGCCGTCGCGCTCCACCGCGTCCTGGTGGACGGGGGCGACGAGGAAGTCCTCGCCGCTGAGGAACTCGTACTTCGCGGCCTCGGTCGCGGCCTTCGGGTCGTCCGGGTATTCGAGGGCGAGCGGCCGGGCGAGGCCGACGCCGGTCTTCGTGGCGCGGTACGCGTGGCTGTAGATGTACGGGAGCAGGGCCTCGTGGAGCTTGAGCGAGGCGCGGTTGATCGTGGTGTACGGCTCGCCGTACCGGAAGGGCTGCTTGTCGTTGGCGGCCCAGCCGTCCATGGTCATGGTGACGGGCAGGAACATCTTCCACTGGAGGTCGCGGGTGTACGTCTTGGCGCTGCCGCCGAAGATGCCGTCGACGTCACCCGTGGTGTAGGCGAGTCCGGACATGGACGCGCCCGCGTAGGTGGGTATCTGCCAGCGGATGTACTCCCAGCTGCCGGACTGGTCGCCGGACCACTGGACGCCGCAGCGCTGGGCGCCGGACCAGCTCTCCGGGGCCCAGGTGAAGCCGCGGGCGTCGCTGTTGGCCTCGATGCCGGCGTGGGCGTCCTTGCAGCCGTCGAGGGCGAACTTGTAGCCCTCGCCGACCCAGGCGACGTCGAGCTTGGCGACCCGCTGGCCGGCCTTCACCTGGTCGGCGAGCTTGTCGATGCCGTCCTCGGTCCACAGGCCGAGCTTCATCTTCCGCTCGTCGAGGCCCGCGTTGGTCTCGGCGAGGTCCTCGTAGCCGCAGCCGTAGCCGTCGTTGACGAGCATCCAGCCGTTGGGCATGTCGTGCCGGACGTAGCCGTCGGCGACCTTCAGGGCGTCGAGCGTGTGGCGCTCGCCCCGGTTGGCGTTGTGCAGGTAGCAGTCGGAGTCGCCGATCTCCAGGCCGTACACCGGCGGCATGAAGGGCTTGCCGGTGAGCCGGGTGTACTGGCCGATGACGTCCTTGAGGGCGTCCTTCCCGTCGCCCGCGAAGTAGTAGGCGTCGAAGCGCCGTTCCTTCGCGCTGGTGGTGACGGGCTCGGTGAAGGCGTACGTGTTGGGCGCGTAGGTGTTGCGGTAGACGCCGTAGCCGGCGGAGGAGAGGTAGAAGGGGACGGAGTTGGGGTGGCCGCCGTCGTTCCAGTTGTAGTCGACGCCGACCTCGACGGTCTTGCCGCGGTGGGAGGTGTTGCCGCGGCCGTTCTGCATCCCGGCGCCGTAGAACTGCTCGTCGGCGCCGCGGGCGAGGGTCTGGACGGTGCGGTCCTGGTTCCAGGTGAGGCCCTGGGTCTCGGTCCAGAGCGGGGTGCCGTCGGCGCGTACGGCCGAGAAGCGCAGCGGTGACTTGGTGGCGCGCAGGGTCACCTTGGCGGTGGCGAGTTCGTACCGGTCGCCGAGGTCGCGCCAGCGGGTGGCCGGGGGCGGGCCCTGGGGCAGCGTGATGTCGGTGCCGGTGGGGTCGGTGAACTTCCCGTCGGGGGCGAGTTCGATGCGGAAGGTGTCGGCGGTGACGAAGGAGACGCGGGCCTCCGTGTGGCCCGCGGTCAGCCGGTAGACGGCTCCGTCGGCGGCGAAGCCGGTGACCTCGCCGACGGTGGTGTCGGACGGGTCCGCCGACGCGGTGGAGCCGGGTCCCGCGAAGGCCGCGAAGAGCCCGAGGACGGCTCCGGCAAGTGCAACTTTCATGCGCGATGATGATTGCATGGAGGTTGTTTAGCGCAGGAACGCGCATCCCCGCCAGGACAAAACGGAACCGCCCTCGGACTTCGGCGAGAAGTCCGGGGGCGGTTGCCTGAAAGGGAGTTGCGCGATCCTGCTCGCTACAGGGCCACACCGAGCAGTGCGTCGACGGCGCGCGAGACGAGACCGGGGGCGGACTCGTCCGTGCCGCCCTCGGCCGTCTGGAGCTCCGCCCAGCGGTCGACCGCGGCGAGCGCAGTGGGCGTGTCCAGGTCGTCGGAGAGGGCCTCGCGGAGCTCCTCGACGAGCGCGTCGGCGGACGGGCCGTCGGGGCGCGAGACGGCGGCGCGCCAGCGGCCGAGCCGCTCCACGGCCGTCTCCAGGACCTGGTCGGTCCACTCCCAGTCGTCGCGGTAGCGGTGCGAGAGGAGCGCGAGCCGGATGGCGGCCGGGTCGACGCCGTCGCGGCGGAGCTTGGAGACGAAGACCAGGTTGCCCTTGGACTTCGACATCTTCTCGCCGTGCAGGGCGACCATGCCGGCGTGGACGTACGCCTTGGCCATGGGGAACTCGCCCGTGAGGGTCTGGGCGTGGGAGGCGCCCATCTCGTGGTGCGGGAAGATCAGGTCGGAGCCGCCGCCCTGCACGTCGAAGCCCATGCCGAGGTGGTCGAGGGCGATGGCGACGCACTCGATGTGCCAGCCGGGGCGCCCGGGGCCGAGGCTGCCGCCGTCCCAGCTCGGCTCGCCCTCGCGGGCGGCCATCCACAGCATCGGGTCGAGCGGGTTCTTCTTGCCCGGGCGGTCCGGGTCGCCGCCGCGCTCGGCGGAGAGGTGGCGCATCAGCTCGGTGTCGTAGTTCGACACCTGGCCGAAGTGCGGGTCGGCCTCGACGGAGAAGTAGAAGTCGCCGTCGAGCTCGTAGGCAGCGCCGGAGTCCCGGAGCCGCTCGACGAGCGGGACGATGCCCGGTATGGCCTCGACCGCGCCGATGTAGTGCTGCGGGGGCAGCATCCGCAGGGCGGTCATGTCCTCGCGGAAGAGTGCGGTCTCGCGCTCGGCGAGGCCGACCCAGTCGATGCCGTCGCGGATCGCGCGCTCCAGGAGCGGGTCGTCCACGTCCGTCACGTTCTGGACGTAGTGCACCTGCCGCTTGGTGTCGAGCCACACGCGCTGAACGAGGTCGAACGCGTTGTAGGTCGCCGCGTGACCCATGTGGGTCGCGTCGTACGGCGTGATGCCGCAGACGTAGATACGGGCGACGGGGCCGGGGACGAGGGTCACTCGTCCGCCGGTCGCGGTGTCGTGGATCCGGAGGTCGCGGCCCTTGCCGGGAAGGGCGGGGACCTCAGAAGCGGGCCAGGCATGCATGACCCGAGCGTAACCGGACAGGTGTTCCGGATACGAACCGGATCCGGGATCTTGACCGATTAGGCACTCTTGCGGGTCGGAGGCGTACATGCATACCCCCCGGGGGTGCAGGACCCTCGGGGGCTGTGGCCGAAAACGATCGGTCGGAGGGGTGTGACCGGGAGCTCAGACGGGCGGCCAGGGGATCGCCGGCCACTGCCCCGAGGGCTCCGGGTGCCGCCCGGTGGCCCGCAGCGCCTCCACGCGGGCGCGTACGGCCGCGACCTCGGCGCCGGTCAGGAGTTCCGCCAGTCGGGTGGCGAGCGGCGCCCCCGGGGCCAGGGACCGGCCGAGCGAGTCGAGCACGCCGGCCGCCTCGGTCGGCAGCTCCTCGCCCGCCCAGCCCCACAGCAGGGTGCGCAGCTTGTCCTCGACGTGGAAGGTCACCCCGTGGTCGATGCCGTACAGCCGCCCGCCGGGGGCCGGCAGCAGGTGCCCGCCCTTGCGGTCGCCGTTGTTGATGACGGCGTCCAGGACGGCGAGCCGGCGCAGCTCGGGGGTGTCCGCGTGG
Source organism: Streptomyces sp. NPDC006197 (assembly GCF_040613865.1). NCBI lineage: Bacteria > Bacillati > Actinomycetota > Actinomycetes > Kitasatosporales > Streptomycetaceae > Streptomyces > Streptomyces sp. NPDC006197. Next base: position 14,264 of record NZ_JBEXSZ010000138.1, read on the forward strand.
ACGAGGAGCGCGGTGCGCTCCTCGTCGATCTGCGCGGGCCCCACGGCCTTCCAGCCCTCGCCCGCCTCCTCGTCCTCGGTGAGGGCCAGGAGCCGCGCGTCGGGGTCGGCCTCGATCCACAGCTGGACCATGCCCTCCCCGTACGGGCCGTCGCGGAGCACGGTCGGCGGGACCAGGCCCCATCCGGTGGCCTCGGAGATCTCGTACGCGGCGACCTCGCGCCGGGCCAGGGTGCCGTCGGGGAAGTCCCACAGGGGCCGCTCCCCCGCGACCGGCTTGTAGACGCAGGCGGCTTCCCGGCCCTCGTGGGCGACGGAGCAGTACAGCACGGCGTTGGACGCCTCTCGGACCCTGCCGCGCACGGTCAGCTCACCGCGCGCGAGCAGCTCCGTGTCGCGCGGGCTCTCGGGGCTGCTCATGCTCCGCGGCGGTATCCGTTCTGGCGCGGGCAGACGTGCCCCTCCGGGTCGAGCGGCAGGCTGCACAGCGGGCACGGCGGCCGGCCGGCGTTGACGACGTCCAGGGCCCGCTTGGCGAAGGCCCGGGCCTGGGCCCCGCTGAGACGGACCCGGAGCATCGGCGGACCGTTCTCCTCGTCCTGGAGCAGCCGCTCCTCGGCCTCGGCGAGGTCCTCCTCGGAATCCACGTCGAGTTCGACGAGCGCCTGGGCCTCGACGATCATGCGCTGCTCCTCGCCGTCCCAGGCGAGGGCCATGGTGCCGACCCTGAACTCCTCCTCGACGGGCACGTCGAGGGGGGCCGTGTCCGCGATCTCCGCGGGGGCGACGGCGGGCACGGGCGCGTTGCCGCCGGTGCGGCGGACGACTTCGTCGAGGAGTTCGTCGATGCGCTCGGCGAGGGCCGCGACCTGGGTCTTCTCCAGGGCGACGCTGGTGACCCGACCGCCGGCGGACGCCTGGAGGAAGAAGGTCCGGCGGCCAGGCAGCCCGACCGTGCCGGCCACGAAACGCTCCGGTGGGTCGTAGAGGAACACCTGACGGGACACGTTCCCGGCTCCTTGGGTCTCGACAGTCGTACTACAGCGGCGCGTCCACCCTACTGCGCAAGGGGATCACGGTGCGCCCGCACCGCCACCGACCTCCGCCGTCCCGCTGCCGCCGGGGTGCTCCCGGGGGGCGAAACCGGCGAAGTCCCCGGTGTCGCCGAGGCGGAGGAGGAAGGGACGCAGGCGCGTGTAGCGGATCGCGGTGACCGAGCAGGGGTCGACGTGGATGCGCTGGAAGAGGTCGAGGTGGAGCCCGAGGGCGTCGGCGACGATCGCCTTCACGATGTCCCCGTGGGAGCACATGAGGTACGTGGCGTCCTCGCCGTGCTCGGCCTCGACGCGGGCGTTCCATTCCCGTACGGCCTCGACGGCGCGGTCCTGCATGGCCCGCATGGACTCGCCGCCGGGGAAGGCGGCGGCGGAGGCGTGCCCCTGGACGACCTCCATCAGCGGCTCGTCGTTGAGCTCCGCCAGCTTGCGGCCGGACCAGTCGCCGTAGTCGCACTCGCTGATCCGCTCCTCGACGTGGAGCGGGAGGCCGGGGCGGGCGTCGAGGAGCGGCCGCAGGGTCTCCCGGCAGCGCTGGAGGGGGCTGGTGACGGCCGCGGCGAGCGGGACGTCCGCGAGGCGGCCGGGGAGGGCGGCGGCCTGGGCGGCCCCGCGCTCGTCGAGCGCGATCCCGGGCGTGCGCCCGGCGAGGACCCCGGAGGTGTTGGCGGTGGAGCGTCCGTGCCGGACGAGGATCAGCGTGGCCATGCGGGCCAGCCTAGGCGGTACGGGCGCGGGGCGGACGGGCACGCGGGGCGACCGGTTACCTCGCACGCGCGCGTGACGGTGTCGAGGGGGTCCGGCGGGACCCACGCGCGCGTGAGTGGCGGTGTCCACCGGGACCGGTGTCGCACGCGCGTGCGTGACGGGGGCGTTCCGGGGCAGAATGCGCCGCGTGATCGTGGACTCTGCCATCTACCGGGACGGGCGCCGTACGGACGGACCCGCCGACCTCTCCGACGCCCTGGAGGAGGCGCGGGCGACGGGGGACGCGTTCCTGTGGGTGGGGCTGCACGAGCCCTCGGGGGCGGAGTTCGACCACGTCGCCTCGGAGTTCGCGCTGCACCCGCTGGCCGTCGAGGACGCCTTGAAGGCCCATCAGCGGCCCAAGCTGGAGGTCTACGACGACTCGCTCTTCGTGGTGCTCAAGCCGATCGTGTACGAGCCGGAGAGCGACCGGGTCTCCTCGGGCGAGCTGATGGTGTTCATGGGCGACTCCTTCGTCGTGACCGTCCGGCACGGCGAGGGCGCGCCGCTCGCGGAGGTGCGCCGACGGCTCGAGGCCGACCCGGAGGTCCTGAAGCACGGGCCGACGGCGGTGCTGTACGCGGTGAGCGACGCGATCGTGGACCACTACCTCGACGTGGCGGGCGAGCTCCAGGTCGACCTGGAGGAGCTGGAGGCGGACGTCTTCGCGCCCAGCGGGGGCAATCCGGCCAACACGGCGGAGCGGATCTACACGGCGAAGCGGCAGGTCCTGGAGTTCCGGCGGGCGAGCGGTCCGCTGGCCGGGCCGATGGCCCGGCTGACGGCCGGCGCGGTGCCGTTCGTGAACGAACGCTCGCAGCCCTTCTTCCGTGACGTCAACGACCATCTGCTGCGCTCCAACGAGCAGGTGGAGGGCCTCGACCGGCTCCTGTCCGACGTGCTGTCGGCCCATCTCGCGCAGATGGGGGTCCGGCAGAACGACGACATGCGGAAGATCTCGGCGTGGGCGGCCATGGCCGCGGTCCCCACGATGGTCGCGGGGATCTACGGGATGAACTTCGAGCACATGCCGGAGCTGCACTGGGTGGGCTCGTACCCGGCGGTGATCGTGGTGATGACGGGCATCGTCGTCGCGCTGTACCGGGTGTTCAAGCGGCGCGGCTGGATGTGAGGCCCGTCCTCGCCGGGCGTGCTCAGAAGGCGGGGGCGGGCGTCACGGGGCCGCCGAGGGCGTTCAGCCGCTCGGGCATCCGCAGGTCGACCATCTTGTGCCAGCCGGCGGCGCGTTCGTACGCGTACACGGCGTGGATCCCGGCGGCGAGGGCCAGCGCCTTGGGCTTCGGCCAGTTCAGGATGCGGCCCATGTGGCGCATCACGGCGAGACTGACGTCGCGGTAGACCTGGATCTCGGCGAGCGCGGACTCGCGCAGGGTCCGCTGGATGAGCCGGCCGTGGCCTTGGCGGGCGAGCCGGAGCAGTTCCTCGTGGCAGTAGGCGAGGTGGTTCGCCTCGTCGTTGTCGATCATGTGGATGGCCTTGCCCAGTTCGGGGTGGTCCCCGAAGTACGTGACGAGCATGGCCATCTGGTCGGCGGCGCGCTGCTCGGTGACCCGGCTGTGGGCGAGGTAGACGATGACGTCCTCCTCGGTCAGCGGCCGGTCGGCGCGGAGCTTGTCGTGCGCAAGGCCGATGCCGCGCCGTTCGAGCAGCATCGTGTAGTCGGTGTCGGGAGGCACGGGGACGGGTTCGAGACCGCGCTTCTTCATCAACGCGTTGAAGATCCGGCCGTGCTTGTCCTCGTCGGCGCCGTGCCGGGTGATCTTGGGCGCGAGGGTGCGCATGCCGGGCGCGACGAGGGCCGCGATCCGGGCGTTCTCCCAGCCGCCCTGGGACTCGCCGCTCGCGGCGATGGAACAGAAGAGCCGGAAGGACTCGTCGTTGTCGATGATTTCCTGGAACAGGCCCTTGGCCGTGAGCATCGCCGCCACCTCCGTGCGGACGTCCGCACTCCGGTACGTCCGGGAAGAACGAGTCAAGTCGGGTCCCGGGCGGCGGGCAACAGGAGAGTACGACGACTCGGCCGAAAGAGTGAGGTCCGAGGCCGTAACCGGGGGCCCGGTGGAGCGTTGTGCTGCATGACGGCCGTGGCGGGGAAGACCCCCGAGCCCCCACCACGGCCGCAGGCATTTCCCGGACGGGCCCCAGGGGACGTCCGAGAGGCCCTAGGCCAGTCCGGCTCGCTCCATCGCCTCGACGCCCGCCCGCAGGGCCGCCACCCGCTCGTCCAGGGTGAAGCCGGCCGGGGCGAGGGTGAGGGTGGTGACCCCGGCCTCCGCGTAGGCCGTCATCCGCTCGGCGATCCGCTCGACGGAGCCGAGCAGCGTGGTCCGGTCGATCAGGGAGTGCGGCACGGCGGCCGCGGCCCCGGTCTTGTCGCCGGCCAGGTACTTGTCCTGGATCTCGGCGGCCTCCTTCTCGTATCCCATGCGCTGGGCGAGCTGGTTGTAGAAGTTCTGCTTGCGGCTGCCCATGCCGCCCACGTACAGCGCGGTGTACGGGCGGAACACGTCGGCGAGCGCGGTCACGTCGTCGCCGAGGGCGAGCGGCAGGGTGGGACAGACGTCGAAGCCGTCCATGGTCAGGCCGGCCTTCTCGCGGCCCGCCCGCAGGTGCCGGAGCGCGGTCTCCTCCAGGTGGTCGGCGGAGGGGAAGATCAGCAGGGCGCCGTCGGCGATCTCGCCGGTCTGCTCCAGGTTCTTCGGCCCGATCGCGGCGATGTAGAGCGGGATGTGCTCGCGCTGGGGGTGGACGGTGAGCTTGATCGGCTTGCCCGGGCCGCCGGGAAGCGGCAGGGTCCAGTGCTCGCCGTCGTAGCTGAGCCGCTCCCGGGTCATGGCCTTGCGGACGATCTCGACGTACTCGCGGGTCCGGGCGAGCGGCTTGTCGAACTTCACGCCGTACCAGCCCTCGGAGACCTGCGGTCCGGAGACGCCGAGGCCGAGGCGGAAGCGGCCGCCGGTGAGCGAGTCGAGGGTGGCCGCCGTCATCGCCGTCATGGCGGGCTGGCGGGCCGGGATCTGCATGATCGCGGAGCCGACGTCGATCCGCTCGGTCTTCGCCGCGACCCAGGCGAGGACGGTGGGGGCGTCGGAGCCGTAGGCCTCGGCGGCCCAGCAGACGTCGTAGCCGAGGCGGTCCGCCTCCTGGGCGACGGCGAGGTTGTCGCCGTCCATGCCGGCGCCCCAGTAGCCGAGGTTGATGCCGAGCCGCATTCCACGCACCCCTTACCCATCGGTAACGTCTCTTCGGCCGGACTCTAGCGCGCGTGCGGGCCATCCGTCAGGACGCTGTTGTCCACAGGCTCTCTCCGCGTGGTGCCCTGGCCAGTACTCTCGCGCCCATGGAGCAGAGGCATCTCGGACGTACCGGCCTGCGTGTGTCGCGCATCGGACTCGGCACCCTCACCTGGGGCCGGGACACCGACGAGCACGACGCCGCCGAGCAGTTGAAGGCGTTCTGGGACGCGGGCGGCACGCTCGTGGACACCGCCGACGTGTACGGCGGGGGCGAGGCGGAGTATCTGCTCGGGCGCCTGATGGAGCGCCTGGTGCCCCGGCAGGACCTGGTCCTGTCCACCAAGGCGGGCAGCGTCCCGGACCCCGACCGGCGCACGGACGGCTCGCGCGGGCATCTGCTCGCCGCGCTCGACGCCTCCCTGGCCCGTCTGGGCACGGACCACGTGGACCTGTGGCAGCTGCACGCCTTCGACCCGCACACGCCCCTGGAGGAGTCGCTCCAGGCCCTCGACATCGCGGTGCGCAGCGGGCGGGCGCGGTACGCGGGCGTGTCGAACTTCTGCGGCTGGCAGCTCGCCAAGGCGGGCACCTGGCAGCTCGGCGGCGACCGCACGCGGCTCGCCGGGGCGCAGCTGGAGTACTCGCTGCTCCAGCGGGGCGTCGAGCGGGAGGTGCTGCCGGCCGCGATGGACCTCGGCATAGGCCTGCTGCCCTCGTCCCCGCTGGGGCGCGGGGTCCTGACGGGGAAGTACCGCAGCGGCACGCCGACGGACTCGCGGGGGGCCTCGGAGACGATGGCGCCCTTCGTGGAGCCGTACCTGGACGAGGCGGCGAGCCGGATCGTGGACGCGGTGGCGACGGCGGCCGACGGGCTCGCGACGACCCCGCTCCACGTGGCGCTCGCGTGGGTCCGCGACCGGCCCGGGGTGACCGCGCCGATCGTCGGGGCGCGCACGGCGCGGCAGCTCACGGCCGCGTTGTCAGTGGAGGCCCTTAGTCTTCCTGACGAGATCTGTCGGGCGCTGGACGATGTGTCGGCGCCCGTGCACCGCTATCCGGATCACGACTGGAGCACCTTGTGACCGACCCTTCCGGGGAGACCGCGCCCGAGGCCGCGGAGCCCACCGAGGACCTGCGGGAGGAAGCCGCCGAGACCCCGGCCCCCGACGCGGCCGAGGGACCGGAATCCGCCGAGGAGCCCGCCGGGGGGCCGGGGACGACCGAAGAGCCCGGTACGGACGGGGAGCCGGGCGCACCCGAGGGGCCGGGCACGGCCGAAGGGCCGGTGACGGCCGAGGGGCGGGACTCCGCCGAGGGACCGGAAGCCGGCGAAGGACCTGGTAACCGGGCGGCCACGCCCGAAGGGCCGGAAGCCGCCGAAGAGCCCGACAACCGGACGGCCACGGCCGAGGAACCGGACTCCGCCGAAGAGAGCGGGGACCGGGCAGCCCTGGGCGAAGAGCCGGAGTCCGCCGAAGAGCCCGGCGACCGGGTGGCCGTCGCCGAGGAGGCGGGGGGCGCCGAGGGCGCCGGTGCGTCCGAGGTGAGCGAGGCGCAGGCCGAGCTCGCCGCGCAGCGGGAGCTGCGGGCCAGGATCGAGGCCCGGAAGGCCGAGAAGAGCGGCCCGTTGGCGAGCGGCGCCAAGCTGAGCGGCACCGCGGCCGACCTCCTCGCCGCCGTCCGGGCCGTCGAGGGCGGCACCGCCTCGGGCAGCGCCTTCTACGAGGCACCCGAGCCCGCACCCCGCCGCCCCGCCGTCGAGACGGCCCCGGCGACGACCGTGCGGCCCCCCGCGCCGGAGCGGCCGGCGGCTCCGGCGCCCGGCACCACGGCCGCCGTCCGCGAGGTCCTCGCCGCGGGCGGCGCCCCGGAGGCGCTGGCCGACCGGGTCGCCGCCGTGCTCGGCGAGGGCGCGGCCCCGGCGCTGCGCGAGGACCCGTGGCAGCTGCTCGCGGTGCCGGGGGTCCGGCCGGAGCAGGCCGACGGTTTCGCGCGGGCGCTGCTCGGCCCCGCGTGCGGCCCCGGCGACCCGCGCCGCGCGGTCGCCCTGACCGTGTGGCTCCTGGAGCGGGCCGCCGTCCAGGGGCACACGGCCCTGGAGGTCCAGGCCGTGTGCGCCGGACTCGCCGGGCACGCGGTGCCGGACCCGGAGCAGGCGGTCGAGGCGGCGGTCTCCGAGGGTGCGGTCCTCCTCTTCCAGGAGGAGGAGACGGCGGAGGAGCCCGACGGCGACGAGGAGGTCGAGGAGGCGTCCGCGCCCGCCGCGGAGCGGGAGCCCGCCGCGCCCGTGCTGCTCGGACTCGACCGGTACGCGCTGGCGGAGGAGAGCCTCGCGGACGGTCTCGCCCGGCTGGTCAGGACGGCGAAGGCCGACGTCTGGGAGGGCGGCGAGCTGGAGCGCGCCGCCGGGGCGCACGGCCTCGTCCTGCACACGGGCGGGGAGGCCGCCCGCGCCGAGGTCCGAGACGATCGTGGGCAGGGCGGTGCCGACGATCGTCTGGTCGAGGGCGGCGAGGAG
>NZ_JBEXSZ010000139.1:0-21489 GCF_040613865.1 Streptomyces sp. NPDC006197
GCGGGGCGGTCCGGGCCGACGACCCGGCGGCGAGCTCGCCTCCGGCGGGGAGCGGACCGACGGGGGCCGGACCGGCGGGGGCCGGTGCCTCGGCGGAGCCTGCCGGACGGGCCGGGACCGGGGCCGGTGCCTCGGCGGAGCCTGCCGGGTGGCCGTCGGGGGCGGGGGACGGTGGCCCGGCGGAGCCGGCCGGACGGGCCGGGACCGGGGCCGGTGCCTCGGCGGAGCCGGCCGGGTGGCCGTCGGGGGCGGGGGACGGTGGCCCGGCGGAGCCCGGCCGCACGGCGGACACCGGCATCCCGGCACGGCCGGACGGACGGCCGTCAGGGACGGGAGGTCGCGCCCCCTCGCCCCCCGTGCCCGGGGAGGGCGCCCCGGAGTCGGACACGGCCCGGCTGGCCCGCTGTGCGGCCGGCTCGGCGGCGGCCGTTCCGGGCACCCGGGGCGAAGGCCCCGCGTCGGCGGGGCCGGCCGGCTCGGTGGCGGCCGGCCCGAGCGCCCGGGGCGGGGCGTCGTCGGGGCGGTTCGACCGGCGCTCGCGGCGGGGGCGCGGGATCGCCGGGAGCGGGGTCTCGCCCGTCGTCGGGGGTTTCAGCCAGAGGGAGCCGCTCATGCCGGGGTGCCTCCTGTGACGAGGGCCGGAGAGGTGCGGCGCGGGGCGGGGATGCTCAGGCGGAGGGAGGTGGCGGCCGGGACCGGGCGCGGCGGGCGGGTGCCCGCGAGCTCGCGGTAGATCTGCCGGAAGCCGTCCACCGAGCGGTGCAGGGTGAACTGGTCGATCACGCGCCCACGGGCCCGGCGGCCGAGTTCGGCGCGGCGGGCGCCGTCCCGGAGGAGCGCGGAGACGGCGGCGGCCATGACGGCCGGTTCGCGGGGCGGGACGACGATCCCGGTGTCGCCGACGGCTTCCCGTACGCCTCCGACGTCCGTGGAGACGGTGGCGCGGCCGCAGGACATGGCCTCGATGAGGGAGAAGGGGAAGCCCTCGCTGATGGAGGAGAGCATGACCACGCTGCCGGCCGCGTAGGCGGAGGGGACGTCGGAGACGCGGCCCTCGAAGGAGACGCCGTCGGCGACGCCGAGTTCGGCGGCGAGTTTCTCCAGGCGGGTCAGGTAGTCCTCGTTCCCGGCCGGGACCGGGCCGAACAGGCGGAGCCGCAGCGCCGGGAGTTCGGCGCGGGAGATCGCGTACGCCCTGATCAGGGTCTCCAGGTCCTTGATGGGGTCGACCCGGCCGCACCAGCTGAGGGTGGGGGTCTCGGGTTCGGGTCCGGCCTCGGGGAAGAGGGCCGGGTCGACGCCGTTGTAGACGGTGCGGATGCGGTCGGCGGGGGCTCCGCCGCGCTCCTCCCAGCGCCGGTTGTACTGGTTGCAGGGGGTGATGAGGTCGGCCTTGCGGTAGCCGAGGGTGTTGAGCTCGCGGTAGAAGCCGAGCATGAGGGCCTTGACGGGCCAGCGTTGCGCTTCGGTGCGGTAGCCGAGGTAGCGCTCGCGGAGGTAGATGCCGTGTTCGGTGAGCAGGAAGGGCACCCCTTCGAAGTGCTGCGCGGCGAGCGCCGGCAGCGTGGCGAGGCCGCTGGAGACGGCGTGTGCCACGCCGCCGGTGGCTATCCGGGCGGCGAGCGGACGCAGGGCGTGTTCGAGCAGGTCGGTGGCGGTGAGCGCGTCGTGGACGGTGGGCCGGGCCGCGAGCGTGGGCAGGTGCGGCATGGTCCAGATCCACATGAGGGAGCGCAGGGCCTGCTCGGAGCGGAGTGCGGTGGTCAGCCTCCCCTGTCGGGCGAGTTCGGCGAGTTCGTACAGGCCGGTGCCGAAGTCGCAGTCCGCCTCGGGGTCGAGGAGGGCGAGCAGGAGGCGCTCGTACGCGTCGAGGAAGCGGCGGCGTTCGCGCCCCCTCGGGGGCCGGCGCACGGCCGGGCCCTGCGGGGGTCCCCACAGGGGGTAGGCGGTGTGCCGGGTGACGTTGGGCGGCAGTTCCCACGTGACGGGTTCGCGGCCGCTGCCGGTGAGGGCGAGGATCTCGAAGTCCACCTCCGGCATGCCGCGGACGAGCTGGTCGCACCAGGTGCTGACGCCGCCGTGGACATGCGGGTAGGTGCCTTCGGTGAGCATGGTGACGTGACGGCCACTGCTCGGCATGAGCGGGTCCCCCCAGGACGTGCTGGTCAGGCGGTCGGGAGCGTGAGTGTGACGGTGGTCTGGAGCAGTTCGGGTGTGGTCCAGGCGGAGCGGGTGCCCGCGTAGGGCGTCCCGAAGGCGGTGGTGCCGAGGAGGAGCCGCTTGCGGGTGCCCTCGGGGGCGGTGACGGGCGCGGTGACGCCGGAGGGGGCCTTGACGGTGACCGTGGTGCCGATGCGGTAGGCGGTGACCTTTCCGGCGGCGACGGCCTGGTCCCAGGCGGCGCGGCGGTTCAGTTCGGTGCCGACGTCCTTCTGGGCCGGGTTCACCAGGGGGGCGTTCGCCGCGAACAGGGTCCGGTAGTCGGCGAGTACGCGGTCGAGGACGGGGTAGAGGAGGCGCTCCTCGGCGAGGTTGGACTGGTGCACGTAGTGCGGCCGGGGGTCGTTGCCGAGGACGTGGGAGAGGGCGGTCCGGGCTTCCTGCGGGACGATGTGGTCGGCGTAGCCGGTGGCGGTGGGGAGGGGGGCGGGCAGGCAGGTGGAGGCCGGATTGGACTCGCAGATGCCGCTGCCGCCGTCGGCGCGGGAGGTGTAGATCCAGTTGTACTCGTCGGCCATCTCGGCGGCGGTGCCCACGTTGTAGTACACGTTCATCGGGTGGCGGGGCACGGTCTTCGCGGCGCCGGTGCCCACGGTGCGCTGCTCGGGTTCGCGGGAGTTGTCGCTCGCGGTCCACTTCACGCCGTTGTCGGCGAGGGCGTCGGCGAGGTGGGGGTTGTCGGCGGGCTGCTGGGGCAGGGTCCTGAGGCCGGAGTGCTCGCCGGTGACGAGTTCGGAGCGGTCGACGGAGATGCCCTTGCGGACGGCCCAGTCGTGGTTGTCGCGGATCTGGCCGGAGAGTTCGGAGCGGCTGACCCAGAGGGTGTTGCCGGCGGTGTCGGTGGCGCACCGCCAGGGGACGACGGTGTTGTCCTGGACGCAGCCGAGGAAGGGGTGGGTGTAGGTGTGGTTGATCCACCGGTACTGGGCGCGGTCGGCGACGAGCCGGTCGGTGAGCGGGTCGGTGCCGCCGTGCTCGGTCTTCCACTGCTCGCCCTGGCCGCCGTTGTAGACCATGTCGAGCGTGAAGCCGGAGGACTTCTGCCAGGCGGCGGCGTACTGGGCGTCGGCGGCCGTCATGCGGATCGGGTTCGCGCCCTCTCCGTCGTCGCCGACGCAGTCGAAGTCGCCGGGGGTGCAGTTCAGGGCGGGGTCCCAGCGGGCGTCGGGGGCGAAGACGTCGTCGACGTGGACGGAGAGGTAGTTGCGGCTCTGTCCGAGGTGGACGCCCTGGGTGAGCCAGTCGACGATGCCGCGGGCGAGGGCGCGGAACTGCCGCTGGTACCGGTTGTAGGCGAAGGTGACGACGAGTTCGCGGCGTCCGTCGGCGGCGTACTCGCCGACGAGGCTGGCCCGGCCGCCGCCGTCGATGGGCATGTCGAGAAAGCTGGTGTAACCGGTGCGGGGGCGGCCCGCGTAGCCGTAACTCTCGGCGACGGCGGGGTCGTTGTCCTCGAAGGCGAGCGCTCCGGCGAGGTACCGGAAGGGGCCCGCCCGTCCCGCGGCAGTGACGCCGGCGGTGGTGCCGTCGAGGACGCCGGACCAGCCGCCCTGGTCGGTGTAGTCGAGGCCGACGCCGGGGTGCGACCAGGTGTAGGCGTCGACCTGCGGGATGCCGAAGGTCCGCTCGTACGCGTGGAGGGCGGTCTGCTCGGCGGAGTCGGGGCCGAAGGCGCTCTCGTGGGGCAGGACGACGCCCTGGTACTTGGCACGGGGCCGTCCGTCGACCGTGTCGCTGAGGAAGGCCGTGTCGAGGACCGGGCGGTTCGGGTCGCCCAGGTCGATCCTGCGGTACGGGACGCCGGAGCCCTTCAGCTCGGCGGTGATCGCCCCGACCGCGCTGCCGCCGTCGTCGACGACGAGGACGGTGAGGTCCACGCGGGGCGCCGTCTCGGCGGCCGCCTGCGCGGACGGGAGGACGGTGGCGAGCAGCGCGGCGGCGGCGAGGGTCGCGATCCTGCCCGTGCGGGACGGGGTGCGGGGCGCGGTTCTGGGCGTACGGATTCGGTCGGAGTCCATGCGGGTGTCCCCCCTCGACGGGTCCCGCCCGAACCGGCAGGCCCCGTGGAGATGTCGCAGATGAGGCGAAGGACGGTGTGTCGTCCTTGCGTGAATGAGGCGAGTGTGACCGGACGACAGAGGCCGAAAGGGTAAACATGAAAGAGACACCACGGATGAGTGAATCAACGTCGCCGTGATCGAACCTTGCGAGCGAGCGTAGGCTCGTTCTCGGCGCTCTCCGGGCCGAAATACGATGCGGCGGGCACGGTCGGCCCATCCCTCGACCGCCACAGAACTCAATGGAAGCGAGATTTCACCACCGTGACTGCTCTCACTCTCAGCACTGCCGGCGCGGCGACGCTGCGCGCCGACGCCCTCGTCGTCGGCGTCGCGAAGACCGGGAAGTCGCTGGTCGTCGCCCCGGGCGCCGAGGCCGTCGACAAGGCCTTCGACGGCCGGCTCGCCGCCGTCCTGGAGACCCTGGGCGCCTCGGGTGCCGAAGGTGAGGCGACGAAGCTGCCCGCCCCCGCCGGTCTCAAGGCCCCCGTCGTCCTGGCCGTCGGCCTCGGCGCGGCCCCCGAGGACGGCGAGTCCTTCGACGCGGAGATCCTGCGCCGCGCCGCCGGCACCGCCGCCCGCACCCTGAACGGCTCGAAGAAGGCCGCGTTCGCGCTGCCGATCGCCACCGCCGACGACGCCGCCGCCATCGCGGAGGGCGCCCTGCTCGGCGCGTACGCCTACACGGCGTACCAGGACAACGGCAAGGACGCGAAGAAGCCCCTCGCCGAGGTGGCCCTGCTCGGTGCCAAGCCGCGCGACAAGGCCCACAAGGCCGCCGCCGAGCGCGCCCAGGCCGTCGCGGAGGAGATCAACCGCGCCCGCGACCTGATCAACCAGCCGCCGAACGACCTGACCCCGGCCGCCTTCGCCGCCGTCGCCCAGGCCGCCGGCAAGGAGCACGGCCTCAAGGTCCAGGTCCTCGACGAGAAGGCGCTCGCCAAGGGCGGCTTCGGCGGCATCCTCGGTGTCGGCGTCGGCTCCGTGAACCCGCCGCGCCTGGTCCGGATCGCCTACACCCACCCGAAGGCGGAGAAGACCCTCGCCCTCGTCGGCAAGGGCATCACCTACGACTCGGGCGGCATCTCCCTGAAGCCGGCCGGCCACAACGAGACGATGAAGTGCGACATGAGCGGCGCCGCCGCCGTGTTCTCCGCCGTCGTCGCCGCGGCCCGCCTCGGCCTGGAGGTCAACGTCACCGGCTGGCTGGCCCTCGCGGAGAACATGCCGTCCGGCTCCGCCACCCGCCCGGGTGACGTGCTGCGCATGTACAGCGGCAAGACCGTCGAGGTCCTGAACACCGACGCCGAGGGCCGGCTCGTCCTCGCCGACGCGATCACCAGGGCCTCCGAGGAGCACCCGGACGCCATCGTCGACGTGGCGACCCTGACCGGCGCCATGGTCCTGGCGCTCGGCGACCGCACCTTCGGCATCATGGCCAACGACGACGACTACCGGACCGCGATCCACGAGATCGCCGAGGAGGTCGGCGAGCAGTCCTGGCCGATGCCGCTCCCCGCGGACCTGCGCAAGACCATGGACTCCCCCACCGCCGACATGGCGAACATGGGCGTCCGGATGGGCGGCGGCCTGGTCGCCGGTCTCTTCCTGCAGGAGTTCGTGGGCGAGGGCATCACCTGGGCCCACCTGGACATCGCGGGCCCGGCCTTCCACGAGGGCGCCCCGTACGGCTACACCCCGAAGGGCGGCACCGGCTCCTCGGTCCGCACCCTGGTGAAGCTGGCCGAGCGCACGGCGGCCGGCGAGCTCTGAGCACCCCCGGTGTGACGAAGGCCCCGGAAGCTTCGGCTCCGGGGCCTTCCCCCTCTTCCCCGGCGACTGTTCGCTCGCGACGAAATCCGTAGGTTCGTACGCCCTCGTGCCCCCTCCGTACGGACGATCGGCCGTCTCAGAGCCCGGCCCCGCGTCCCGTCGCCCGTCAACAAGTGCGAAGATGGGTTCTCGGCAGGACAGGGCCCCCACCACAGGGCCGAAATAAAGCGGCCGGACACCAGCCGCCGCCAGGTCATGGACGACCGGCGACGAGCGCACATGCATGGAGGACGTGACGTGGCGAACGACGCCAGCACCGTTTTCGACCTAGTGATCCTCGGCGGCGGTAGCGGCGGTTACGCCGCGGCGCTGCGCGGAGCGCAGCTGGGCCTGGACGTCGCACTGATCGAGAAGAACAAGCTCGGCGGCACCTGCCTGCACAACGGCTGCATCCCGACGAAGGCCCTGCTCCACGCCGGCGAGGTCGCCGACCAGGCGCGCGAGGCGGAGCAGTTCGGTGTCAAGGCCTCCTTCGAGGGCATCGACATCAAGGCCGTGCACAAGTACAAGGACGACGTGATCTCGGGCCTGTACAAGGGCCTGCAGGGTCTCGTCGCCTCCCGCAAGGTGACGTACATCGAGGGCACCGGTCACCTGTCCTCCCCGACCTCCGTCGACGTGGACGGCCGTCGCGTCGAGGGTCGTCACGTCCTCCTGGCCACCGGCTCCGTGCCGAAGTCCCTGCCCGGCCTGGAGATCGACGGCAACCGGATCATCTCCTCGGACCACGCGCTGACGCTGGACCGGGTCCCGGAGTCCGCGATCATCCTCGGCGGCGGCGTCATCGGCGTCGAGTTCGCCTCGGCGTGGAAGTCCTTCGGCACCGACGTCACGGTCATCGAGGGCCTGAAGCACCTCGTCCCGGTCGAGGACGAGAACAGCTCGAAGCTTCTTGAGCGCGCGTTCCGCAAGCGCGGCATCAAGTTCAACCTCGGCACCTTCTTCCAGTCCGCCGAGTACACCGACAACGGCGTCAAGGTCACCCTGGCCGACGGCAAGACCTTCGAGGCCGAGGTCCTCCTGGTCGCCATCGGCCGCGGCCCGGTCTCCGCCGGTCTCGGTTACGAGGAGCAGGGCGTCGCGATGGACCGCGGCTACGTCCTGGTCGACGAGTACATGCGCACCAACGTGCCGACGATCTCGGCCGTGGGCGACCTCGTCCCGACGCTCCAGCTCGCGCACGTCGGCTTCGCCGAGGGCATCCTCGTCGCGGAGCGGCTCGCGGGTCTGAAGCCCGTGCCGATCGACTACGACGGTGTGCCGCGGGTGACGTACTGCCACCCCGAGGTCGCCTCCGTCGGCATCACCGAGGCCAAGGCCAAGGAGATCTACGGCGCGGACAAGGTCGTCGCCCTGAAGTACAACCTCGCGGGCAACGGCAAGAGCAAGATCCTCAAGACCGCGGGCGAGATCAAGCTCGTCCAGGTCAAGGACGGTGCCGTGGTCGGCGTCCACATGGTCGGTGACCGCATGGGCGAGCAGGTCGGCGAAGCGCAGCTGATCTACAACTGGGAGGCGCTGCCGGCCGAGGTCGCGCAGCTCATCCACGCCCACCCGACGCAGAACGAGGCGCTCGGCGAGGCCCACCTGGCCCTGGCCGGCAAGCCTCTGCACTCCCACGACTGACGCTCACGTCATCACAGGGCGCGACGACCACTTTCCGCAATTCGTTAGGAGCAACTGAAACCATGTCGGTTTCCGTAACCCTGCCGGCGCTCGGCGAGAGCGTCACCGAGGGCACCGTCACCCGCTGGCTCAAGGCCGAGGGCGAGCGCGTCGAGGCCGACGAGCCGCTGCTCGAGGTCTCGACCGACAAGGTCGACACCGAGATCCCCGCCCCCGCCTCGGGCATCCTGGCCTCCATCAAGGTCGCCGAGGACGAGACGGTCGAGGTCGGCGCCGAGCTGGCCATCATCGACGACGGCTCCGGCGCCCCCGCGGCCGCCCCGGCCCCCGCCGCCGAGGCCGCTCCGGCTCCGGCCGCCGAGGCCCCGGCCGCCCCGGCCCCGCAGGCCGCGCCGTCCACCGAGGTCCAGGAGCCGGCTCCGGCCCCGACGGCCGAGGCGGCCGCCGGCGGCGGTTCCGCCCAGGGCACCGACGTCGTCCTGCCCGCGCTGGGCGAGTCCGTCACCGAGGGCACCGTCACCCGCTGGCTGAAGTCGGTCGGCGAGACCGTCGAGGCCGACGAGCCGCTGCTCGAGGTCTCCACGGACAAGGTCGACACCGAGATCCCCGCCCCCGCCTCCGGCGTTCTCCTGGAGATCGTCGTCGGCGAGGACGAGACCGCCGAGGTCGGCGCCAAGCTGGCCGTCATCGGTGCCGCGGGTGCCGCTCCGGCCGCCGCCCCGGCCCCGGCCGCTCCGGCTCCCGCCGCCGCCCCGGCTCCGGCTCCGGCTCCCGCCGCCGCCCCGGCTCCGGCTCCGGCCCCCGCCGCCGCTGCCCCGGCTCCGGCCGCTCCGGCCGCTCCGGCTCCGGCCCCCGCGCCGGTGGCCCCGGCCGCCCCGGTGGCCGCTCCGGCTCCGGCCGCCGCCGCCCCGTCGATCGCCCCGGCCGTGGTCACCCCGGTCCCGGCGGCCCCCGCGGCCGCTCCGGCCGAGGACGGCGCGTACGTGACCCCGCTGGTCCGCAAGCTCGCCACCGAGAACGGTGTCGACCTGGCGTCCGTCAAGGGCTCCGGCGTCGGCGGCCGCATCCGCAAGCAGGACGTCCTCGCGGCCGCCGAGGCCAAGAAGGCCGCCGCTGCCGCTCCCGCCGCCGCTGCCGCTCCGGCCGCCGCCGCGTCGAAGGCCCCCGCCCTGGAGGCCTCCCCGCTGCGCGGTCAGACCGTCAAGATGACCCGCATGCGCAAGGTCATCGGCGACAACATGATGAAGGCGCTGCACGGCCAGGCCCAGCTGTCCTCGGTCGTCGAGGTCGACATCACCAAGCTGATGAAGCTGCGTGCCCGGGCGAAGGACGCGTTCGCCGCCCGTGAGGGCGTCAAGCTCTCCCCGATGCCGTTCTTCGTGAAGGCGGCGGCCCAGGCGCTGAAGGCCCACCCGGTCATCAACGCCCGGATCAACGAGGACGAGGGCACGATCACGTACTTCGACTCGGAGAACATCGGCATCGCCGTGGACTCCGAGAAGGGCCTGATGACCCCGGTCATCAAGGGTGCGGGCGACCTCAACATCGCCGGCATCTCGAAGGCCACGGCCGAGCTGGCCGGCAAGGTCCGCGCCAGCAAGATCACGCCGGACGAGCTGTCCGGTGCGACCTTCACCATCTCCAACACCGGTTCGCGCGGTGCGCTGTTCGACACGATCATCGTGCCGCCGAACCAGGTCGCCATCCTGGGCATCGGTGCCACGGTCAAGCGTCCGGCTGTCATCGAGACCGCCGAGGGCACCGTCATCGGCGTCCGCGACATGACCTACCTGACGCTGTCCTACGACCACCGCCTGGTGGACGGTGCCGACGCGGCCCGCTACCTGACGGCCGTCAAGGCGATCCTGGAGGCCGGCGAGTTCGAGGTCGACCTCGGTCTCTGATCCGTCCCCCGAGGCGCAACGTAACGAGCCTCACCTGCGGCGCCCCCGTCCGGAAGTGTTTCCGGACGGGGGCGCCGCCGTATTGTCTAAGGGTCAACACTCCCCGAGGAGCCGCTTCATGACCGTCCCCGTCGTCCACTCGCTGCGCGAGCAGATCCGCGAGCACATCGTGGAGGGGATCGTCAGCGGCCGCTGGAAGCCGGGCGAGCGCATCGTGGAGCGCCGGATCGCGACGGAGCTGGAGGTCTCCCAGACGCCCGTCCGCGAGGCGCTGCGCGAGCTGGAGTCGCTGCGGCTGATCGAGTCGGCGCCCAACAAGGGCGTCCGGGTCCGCAACCTCACCGCGGCCGACCTGGAGGAGAGCTACCCCGTACGCGCCGGTCTGGAACAGATCGCGGCCGAGCTGGCGGCCGGGCGGCTCGCGACGGACTGCTCGGCCCTGGAGCCGCACGTGGCGGCCCTGTACGAGGCGGACGCGGCCTCGGACGGGACGGCGCAGGTCCGGCACACGGTGGCCTTCCACCGGGAGCTGGTGAAGGCGGCCGGGAACGGCGTCCTGCTGCACACCTGGGAGACGCTCGGCATCGAGGTCTTCACGGCCCTGTCCATCCGCTGGCTGGGCACGGTCCAGAAGTCGTACGCGGAGGAGCACCAGGAGCTGGTGGAGGCCTTCCGGCGGGGCGACCCGAACATCGGCGCCCTGGTGAAGGCGCACGTCCTGGGCTGCGCGCCGCGCGCCTGACCCGTACGGGATCCGCGCGCCCGACCCGTACGAGACCTCGCGGGGCCCCCCACCGGCGGGGCTCCGCTCGTTTGTGCGGGTGCCTTCTCAGGCAGCCACCCCCACCTGCGGAAACCCTTCGAAAACAAGGCACCGGGTGCCCGTTTTCGCGGCACCCTGTGCCGACTTTCTCGATCCGAAGAGGTTTTCCGCTTCAACCCTTTGATCGATCATCGATCGCCGGTTTACAGTCTTCGGCGGGCCGTCACCCGGCCCTTCGCCCTGTCCTGCCAGACAAGGCCCCCTTTATCTCCACCCCCATCTGTCCGGAAGGCGGCGATCATGACCGATCCCGTAGGCAAGATTCCGAGCGAGCTCGACCAGCTCCCGGACCGTGACACCGAGGAGACCGCCGAGTGGGCGGCCTCCCTGGACGCCGTCACCAAGGCCGCCGGCCCCCACCGGGCCGCCTACCTGATGCGCCGTACCCTCCAGCACGCCGAAGGCGCGGGCCTGGCCCTCCCCAAGCTCCTGGAGACCGACTACGTCAACACCATCCCCACCTCCGCCGAGCCCTCGATCACCGAGTTCGGCGGCGACGAGGAGATGGAGCGGAAGATCACCGCGTGGAACCGCTGGAACGCGGCCGCGATGGTCACCCGCGGCTCCAAGCACGGCGTCGGCGGCCACATCGCCACCTTCGCCTCGGCGGCCTGGCTCTACGAGACCGGCTTCAACCACTTCTTCAAGGGCAAGGAAGCCGACGGTTCCGGCGACCAGCTCTACATCCAGGGCCACGCCTCCCCCGGCATCTACGCCCGCGCCTTCCTCGACGGGCGTCTGAACGAGGCCCACCTCGACAACTTCCGGCAGGAGTCCGGCGGCAACGGCCTGCCCTCCTACCCGCACCCGCGCCGTCTCCCCTGGCTGTGGGAGTTCCCCACCGTCTCCATGGGTCTCGGCCCGCTCTCCGCGATCTACCAGGCGCGCTTCAACCGCTACCTGACCAACCGCTCCATCAAGGACGTCTCCGCCTCGCACGTGTGGGCGTTCCTCGGTGACGGCGAGATGGACGAGCCCGAGTCGACCGCGGCCCTCGCCCTGGCGGCCCGCGAGGGTCTGGACAACCTGACCTTCGTCATCAACTGCAACCTGCAGCGCCTCGACGGCCCGGTCCGCGCCAACTTCAAGATCGTGCAGGAGCTGGAGGCCCAGTTCCGCGGCGCCGGCTGGAACGTCGTGAAGTCGCTGTGGGGCAACGCCTGGGACGAGCTGTTCGCGCTCGACACCACCGGCGCCCTCGTCCGCCGCCTCCGCGAGGTGCCGGACGCGCAGGTCCAGACGTACCAGACCCGCGACGCCGCCTACATCCGCCAGGACTTCTTCGGCAAGGACCCGGCGCTCGTCGCGATGGCGCAGCTGCTCAGCGACGACAAGATCCTCGAGTGCTTCCACCTCTCCCGCGGTGGTCACGAGCCGCGCAAGGTGTACGCCGCGTACAAGGCCGCCCTGGAGTTCAAGGGCGCGCCGACGGTCATCCTGGCGCAGACCGTCAAGGGCTTCACCCTGGGTGAGGGCTTCGCGTCGAAGAACGCGAACCACCAGATGAAGAAGCTGACGACGGACGAGTTCAAGAACATGCGTGACCTTCTTGAGCTGCCGATCTCGGACGCGCAGTTCGTCGACGGGGTCGTGCCCTACGGCCACCCCGGCGCCGACTCCCCCGAGGTCCGCTACCTCCAGGAGCGCCGCGCGGCCCTCGGCGGCCCGGCCCCGGCCCGCCGCACCCACGCGCTCGCCCCGCTGCCGGCCCCGGCCGACAAGGCGTTCGCCGCGTTCGACAAGGGCTCCGGCTCGCAGTCGATGGCCACGACGATGGCGTTCGTGCGACTGATCAAGGACCTGATCCGCGACAAGGAGACCGGCAAGCGCTGGGTCCCGATCGTCCCGGACGAGGCCCGTACCTTCGGTATGGAGTCGCTGTTCCCGTCGCTCGGCATCTACTCGCCGAAGGGCCAGACGTACGAGCCGGTCGACCGCGACCAGCTGATGTACTACAAGGAGGCCAAGAACGGCCAGATCCTCAACGAGGGGATCACCGAGGCCGGTTCGATGGCCGACTTCATCGCCGCTTCCACCGCGTACTCCACGCACGGCGAGGCGATGATCCCGTTCTACATCTTCTACTCGATGTTCGGCTGGCAGCGGACCGCCGACCAGATGTGGCAGCTCGGCGACCAGCTCGGCCGCGGCTTCCTCGTCGGCGCCACCGCCGGCCGCACCACCCTGACCGGTGAGGGCCTCCAGCACGCCGACGGCCACTCGCCGGTGATCGCGGCCACCAACCCGGCGGCGCTGACGTACGACCCGGCGTTCGCCTACGAGGTCGCGGTCATCGTCAAGGAGGGTCTGCGCCGGATGTACGGCGAGGCCGCCGAGGGCGAGGACCAGAACGTCTTCTACTACCTCACGGTCTACAACGAGCCGATGCCGCAGCCGGCCAAGCCGGCCGGCGTCGACGAGGGCATCGTCAAGGGCCTCTACCGCTTCAACACGGCGGAGTCGGCGGGCCTGGAGCTTCCGGCGAACGCCGCGCGCATCCAGCTGCTGTCCTCCGGCACGGCCATCCACTGGGCCCTGGAGGCGCAGAAGCTGCTCGCCGCCGAGTGGGGCGTGGCCGCCGACGTGTGGTCCGCGACCTCCTGGACCGAGCTGCGCCGCGACGCGCTGGAGGCCGACGCGGCCCTCCTGCGCGGCGAGGAGCAGACGCCGTACATCCGCAGGGCCCTGGAGGGCATCGACTCCCCGGTCCTCGCGGTCTCCGACTACATGCGCCAGGTCCCGGACCAGATCGCGCAGTGGGTCGAGCAGGACTACACCTCGCTGGGCGCCGACGGCTTCGGCCTCTCGGACACCCGCGAGGCGGCCCGCCGCCACTTCGGCGTCGACGCCCAGTCGATCGTCGTCGCGGCCCTGGCCCAGCTGGCCCGCCGCGGCGAGGTCCAGGCGACGGCCGTGAAGGAGGCGCGCGAGCGCTACGGCCTGTAAGGGCCTCCGATCCCTCCGAGGGGCCGCCTCCGCACGCAGGTGCGGAGGCGGCCCCTCGGCGCACGTCCGTCTCCATGTGCACGTCCGAGGACGTCGTCGGCCTCGTCGGACGTGCACACCGCCGAGGCCCGTTTCGAAGTCGGCTCGTCCGGTCTTGTGGCAAGATCGCGGGATGCTACGACTGACCGACTTCATCATCGACTGCCCGGACACGATGAAGCTGGCGGCCTTCTACTCCGAGGTGACGGGGCTCCCGGTCAAGAAGGACAGCAACGAGCACTGGGCCGGCATCCGGTTCGGCGAGATCGAGCTGGCCTTCATCCAGGTGGATGACTACCGCGCCCCGCGGTGGCCCGACAGCGAGCACCCCAAGCAGTTCCACCTCGACTTCGAGGTGGACGACATCGAGGCCGAACAGCGCCGCGTCCTGGCCCTCGGCGCGACCCTGCAGCGGGACTGCGTCGGCCCCAACGGCTACGGCTTCCGCGTCTACACCGACCCCGTCGGCCACCCCTTCTGCCTCTGCCGCAACAAGGGTGTCGTCTGGGCCGACCAGGGGCCCGTCTGGCCCGAGCACGGCCAGTAGGCCGTGTACGGTCTCCGGCCCCGGAGACCCCGGTGCGGATGACAGTCTGGGGCCCATGCGTGCCGCCCGTCTCATCAAAATGGTCCTGCTGCTCCAGAACCGGCCGTCCATGACCGCCGCCCAGCTCGCCGCCGAGCTGGAGGTGTCGGAGCGGACCGTGACCCGGGACGCGCTCGCCCTGTCGGAGGCGGGGGTGCCGGTGTACGCGGACCGGGGGCGGGCCGGTGGGTACCGGCTGGTCGGCGGGTACCGGACCCGGCTGACCGGGCTCGGGCGCGGCGAGGCGGAGGCGCTGTTCCTGTCCGGACTGCCGGGCGCGCTGCGGGACATGGGGCTCGAGGACGCCGCCTCGGCGGCCCGGCTGAAGGTGTCGGCGGCGCTGCTGCCCTCGCTGCGGGACGCGCACGAGTCGGCGGCGCGGCGCTTCCACCTGGACGCGCCGGGCTGGTACCAGGAGCCGGAGACGCCGGAGTCGCTGGCCCCGGTGGCGGAGGCGGTCTGGGACGACCGGTGGGTGTCGGCCCGGTACCGGCGCGGGGACGGCGCCGAGGTGGAGCGGGAGCTCCAGCCGTACGGCCTCGTCCTGAAGGCGGGCGTCTGGTACGTGTGCGCGCGCTCGGGTTCCTCGTTCCGCACGTACCGGGTGGACCGGTTCACGGCGGTGGCCGTGGGCGAGACGCGGTTCGACCGGGACCCGGACTTCGACCTGCCCGTCTTCTGGGAGGAGCGGTCGGCGGAGTTCGCCCGCTCCCTGCTCCGTACGGAGGTGGTCGTGCGGCTCTCGGAGGCGGGCGTCCGCCGGCTGCCGTACGTCACGGACCGGGCGGCCGCCGAGGAGGCGCTGGCGGCGGGGACCGCCGAGGGCGGCCTCGTGCGGGTCGTCCTCCGGGTGGAGAGCGAGGAGGTCGCCTTCGGTCAGCTGCTCGGGCTCGGCCCGGAGGTGGAGGTGCTGGCCCCGGCCGCGCTCCGGGAGCGGTTCGCGGAGGCGGCCCGGGGCCTGGCGGAGCTCTACCGGTAGTCGGCGACGTCCGGCGTCCCGGTCTCGCTCGCGACGATGAAGCCCCAGGCGTCCGGGCGGGAGCCGTCGGCGTCGGTGAAGCCGTACTCGCCGGCCAGTTGCGCGCTGGAGAGGGACTGTCCGGTCCAGCGGTGCCGGTCGGGGTCGGCGGCGAGGGCGGCGACGGCCCGGCCGACGTAGACCGGTGACTCGGAGACGCCGAAGTCGGGGATCTTCTCGGTGGCGTCGCGCCAGTTCTCCTCGGTGACGCCGAAGCCGGCGAGCATCTGCTCCGACCTGAGCCAGCCGGGGGTGACGACGACGGCGGTGCCGCCGTACTCCTCCAGTTCCCGGGCAAGGCCGAAGGCCATCCGGATCGGGGCGTTCTTGGCGAGGTCGTAGTAGAGGTTCTCGCGGAAGTGGGTGCTGTTGTACGCGGCGGTGCCGTCGGTGACCTCGACGACGAGCCCGCCGGGGTTGCGGATCAGCAGCGGGACCGCGAGGTGCGAGGTGATGGCGTGGGTCCGCACGCCGAGTTCGAGCATGCGGAGGCCGCCGGCGAGGTCGAGCTCCCAGGTCTTCTTGCCGAAGGAGGGGCCGACGAGGTGCTCGCCGCCCCAGACGTCGTTGACGAGGACGTCGAGCCGGCCCCGCTCGCGGTCGATCCGGTCGACGAGGGCGCGGACCCGGTCGGGGTCCAGGTGGTCGGTGGGTACGGCGATGCCCTCGCCGCCGGCGGCCGTCACCAGTTCGGCCGTCTCCTCGATGGTCTCCGTGGCGCGGCCGACCTCGCTGACCTTGTCGCGGGTGGTGCGGCCGGTGACGTACACGGTGGCGCCGAGGGTGCCGAGCTGGACGGCGATGGCCCGTCCGGCGCCCCGGGTGGCCCCGGCGACCAGGCAGATCCGTCCGTGCAGGGATGTGGTCTCAGTCGTCATGGGCGCCAGCCTGGCAGGAAAGCACGACATCTTCTGTCGGGTTTCCTTTCGGGCTTTCCGGGTGCGTCGGACTCCGCGAGCCACGATGCTGGAGCGGTGATGGACGAGACCGAGTTCTGGGAGCTCATCGACACCACCCGCGAGGAAGCCGAGGGCGACCCCGAGGAGCAGGCCGATCTGCTCGTGGAGCGGCTGACCCGACTCGACCCCGACTCGGTGCTCGACTACGCGCGCCATTTCGAGGCCCGCTTCAACCGCGCGTACCTCTGGGATCTGTGGGGTGCGGCGGCCGTCCTCTTCGACGGGGCGGGCGAGGAGACCTTCGACTCGTTCCGCTGCTGGCTGATCGGCCAGGGCCGGGAGGTGTACGAGGGGGCCGTGCACGATCCGGACGCGCTGGCGGAGCTGCTCGGCGACTTCGACGTGGAGATCGACGGGGACGGTGAGGAGATCGGCTTCGCCGCCGACGAGGCGTACGAGCAGCTGACCGGCGGCGAGACCCCCGACCTGGGCATTCCGATGCCGGGCGGGGAGCCGCTGGGCGCCCCCTTCGACCTGGGGGACGACGACGTGCTCGCGGCCCGCTTCCCCCGGCTGTGGGAGCGCTTCGGGACGACGTGACACGACGGGGTGCGGACCTCGCCCGGCGGCGTGCCGGGCGAGGCCGGTGCCGGTCCCGGAGGAGGCGCCGGCGATGACGGCGGTGCGCCCGCCGAACACCCCGGCGGCGGTCCTCAGAAGTGGGTTCCGCCGTCGACGCGGACCTCGGTGCCGGTGATGAACTTCCCGTCCTCGGAGGCGAGCATCGCGACGACGCCGGCGACGGTCTCGGGGCCGGCGAAGCCCTGGCCGAGGGCGGGGGCGAGCTTGGCGAAGAGAGACCAGTCGGTGTCCTCGGGCAGGCCGGGGCCCACGGACTGCTTGGAGGCGCCGGATCCGTCGGTCATGCCGGAGGAGATGGAGCCGGGCTGGACGGCGGTGAAGCGGATGCCCTGCTTGGCGTACTCGGAGGCGAGCGCGTGGGTCATGGACTGGATGCCGCCCTTGCTGGCCGCGTAGGCCGCCATGTAGGGGTGGGCGAACATCGCGGAGGTGGAGGAGAAGTTGACGACGGCGGAGCCGTTGCCCTCCAGGAGCGCCGGTATGGCCTCGCGGATCACGAGGAAGGTGCCGGTGAGGTTGATCCGGATCACCTGCTCGAAGGAGTCCAGGGTCGTCTCGTGGGTGTGTGAGGAGCGCAGGACGCCGGCCGCGTTGACCAGGACGTCCAGGCCGCCGAGCGCCTCGACGGCGGTGGCGACGCCGGCCCGTACGGAGGCCTCGTCGGCGATGTTCACGACGACGGTGGTGAGGCGGTCGGCGGCGTCGCCGGCCTTGGCGACGGTGTCCTTGAGGCCGTCCTCGCTGATGTCGGCGGCGACGACCCGGCCGCCCTCCGCGAGCATGCGCAGGACGGTGGCCTGGCCGATGCCGGAGCCGCCGCCGGTGATGAGGGCGCGGCGTCCTTCGTAACGGGTCAGCTGGTTCATGGCGGCAACCTCTCGATGTCAAGCTTTCCGGGGAATGCCGCCACCGTACGCCGGAGTGGCACGTTTTGCCACACCTGCACGTCATGCACCTTCGGCAGTCGCAGGCGTACGCTTCGTGGGTGAGCACCAAGCCCGAGGGCGCCGCGCCCCCCACCCCCTCGCTCCCCTCGCTGACGGAGCGCCGCAAGGCCGCCACCCAGCTCGACATCGCCCGCGCCGCCGCCGAGCTCTTCACCGAGCGCGGCCCCGACGGCACCACGGCCGAGGAGATCGCCCAGCGGGCCGGCGTCGCCCTGCGCACCTTCTACCGCTACTTCCGCTCCAAGCAGGACGCCGTCGCCCCGCTCCTCGCGGGCGGAGCCGACCGCTGGCGGGAACTCCTCGCCGCGACGGAACCGGGCGCCGGCGTGCCCGAGGCCCTGGAGCGCTCGATCGCCGCGTCGCTCACCCCGGAGACCGGGGCGGACGCGGAGGGCCTGCGCTGGACGCGCGGGCTGCTGCGGGCCGCCGCCGAGGACCCCGCCCTGCGGGCCGTCTGGTACCGGGTCAACCAGGAGTCCGAGGAGCGGCTGCGCGAGGTCGTCGCCGGGCTCGCCGGACCGGACGCCGACCCCCTGGAGGTGCGGCTCGCGGCGGCGGCGGCCACCGACGCCATCCGGATCGCCCTGGAGAGCTGGGCGGAGACGGACGCCCCGGAGCGCGGAGAGGGCGCGCCGGCCGCGCTCGCGGTCCGCTGCCTGCGCGAACTGATGGGCGGCATGCGGCTGTTGCGGGACGCGTGACGGGGCGTGTGACGGGACGCGTGACGGGGCGCGTCAGCCCAGCAGTGACCGGCCCATGAGCACGTCGTCCACGTACTTCCCGTCGAGGAACATCTCCCCCGGCAGCACGCCCTCGACCACGAAGCCCTCGGAGGCGTAGAGCGCGCGGGCCGGCGCGTTGTGGGCGAGGACCCGCAGGGTGATCCGTACGGCGCCCTGCTCCCGGGCCCGGTCCATGGCCGCCCGCAGCAGCGCCCGTGCGACGCCCTTGCCCCGGGCGGACTCGGCGACGGCGAGGCCCTGGATCTGGCGGACGTGGGCCATGGAGGCGATCGGGGCCGGCGGCACCACCCGCACATAGCCGACGACCGCTCCCCCGCGCACCGCCACGAGGTAGTCCCCGGGCCCGTGGCGCTCGTCGAAGAAGGGCTCGCCCGGCGTCGGGGCCGGCAGCACGGCGTGGAGCGTCGACCAGGTGGTCCGGTCGAGCTCCGCGAGCGCGGCGTCGTCGTCCTGCACGGCGGTGCGTATCTGCGTCTCTGGCACGATCATGACGGACACTGTGCCACGCACCGGGCCTGTTTTCCGGTCGGGCCGGATCAGGGCGCGGGGCCCGGTGCACCGCACTCGCTTCGCTCGCTCCGTCTCGGCTCCCCGATCCGTCCTTCGGAGCCCGAAGGGCCACGGGGAGCGCGTGCCGGGCCCCGCGAGCCCGGCACGACCCGGAAGACGAACCCCGGGCCGAAGAGGGCAGGATGGTGGGCATGCAGCGTTCCGCCACTCGCAAGCGCGTCGCCGTCACCGGCGCCTCCGGCCTCATCGGCTCGGCCCTGGTCCGCTCCCTGCGCGCCGACGGCCACGACGTCCTCCGCCTCGTCCGCCGCCCCGCCCGCACCGCCGACGAGGTCGAATGGGACCCGAAGCGGCTGTACGTGGACGCGGCCGGGCTCGTCGGCGTCGACGCCGTCGTGCACCTGGCGGGCGCCGGTGTCGGCGAGCGCCGCTGGAACGAGGCGTACAAGAAGGAGATCCGGGACAGCCGGGTCCTCGGCACGACGGCGATCGCCCAGGCGCTCGCCTCGCTCGCCGACCCGCCGGAGACGCTGGTCTGCGGCACGGCGCTCGGCTGGTACGGGGACACCGGCACCCGCGCGGTGGACGAGAGCGCCCCCGCCGGCACGGGCTTCCTGCCCTCGGTGTGCGTGGAGTGGGAGGCCGCGGCCGCCCCCGCCGAGGAGGCCGGCATCCGGGTCACCTACGCCCGCACGGGCCTGGTGGTCGCCCGTGAGGGCGGCGCCTGGGGGCGGCTCTTCCCCGTCTTCCGCGCGGGGCTCGGCGGGCGGATGGGCGACGGCCGCCAGTACTGGTCGTACATCTCCCTCCACGACGAGGTGGCCGCCCTGCGCCATCTCGTCGACACTCCCTCCCTCTCGGGCCCGGTGAACCTGACGGCCCCCGACCCCGTCACCAACCGCGAGGTGACGGCGGCGATGGGCCGGGTCCTGCGCCGTCCGACGCTCTTCACGGTGCCGGCGCCGGCCCTGAAGGTCGCCCTCGGCGACTTCGCGGCGGACGTGCTGGGCAGTCAGCGGGTGCTGCCGGGGCGCCTGTTGGAGACCGGTTTCGACTTCGCCTTCCCGACGATCGACGACTCGATCCGCGCGGCGCTCCGCTGACACGGGGGCCCGCGCGCCCCCGTGCTGCGTGCACCCCGCCGCGCGCGGGCCGACTTCCCGCCCGGCACTGCCTAGGCTCGACGCCCACCGTCGCAGCCCACTGTTCGATACGAACGCGAACTTGGGTATTCCGGGGGCCCGTTGGGGGCATAACGCCTCCCACCGGCGCGCCGACCTGGGGAGGGGCACGTGCTCAGTACCGCAAACAGCGCACAGCGCAGGGACGTCGTGGAGGCCGTCGACGTCGTCATCGTAGGAGCCGGGATCGCGGGGCTCGCGGCCGCACGCCGGCTGACCGGCGCCGGGCTCGCCGTCGCCGTCCTGGAGGCGGAGCCGCAGGTCGGGGGCCGGTTGGCCACCGCCCTCGTCGACGGCTTCCGGCTCGACCGGACGGGCCCGCTGCTCACCCTCTCGCCCGAGGAGCTCCGGGCCGCACCGGGGCTCGCCGGGCTCGCGCTGCGCCCGTTCGCCCCCGGCGTGCTCGTGCACAGCGACGGGCGCTACGCGCGGTGGGGCGTCCCGCACCCGCGCCGGACGGCCGGCCACCGGGGCGGCGGGGTCCACCGTGGCGTGGGGGGAGCGTTCAGCGTGGCGCGCGCCCTCGCGAGCGCCCCCCGCAATCCGGCCGCCTCGCTCGACCAGGCGCGGCTCGGCGCCTCCCTCGTCCGGCTCGCCGCGACCCCGGCCGCGCGCCTGCTCGCCCGCCCCGAGCGGACCGCACGCGAGGCCCTCACCGCCCGGCTCCCCGCCCGGACCGTGCAGGGCGTGCTGCGGCCGCTGCTCGCCGCGCTCCTCGGCGACCCGGACCTCGGCATGTCGAGCCGTCAGGCGGACCTGGCGCTGCGGACCTTCGCCCGCGGCCGGCCCTCCGTTCCCGAGGGCGGCTCGGCGGCGCTCCCCGAACGGCTCGCCGCCACGCTGCCGCCCGGCACGGTCCGCACCGGCGTCCGGGTCACGGACGTGTCGGTCTCCCGGGTCGCGACCGCCGAACACGGCGTCATCGGCTGCCGCTCGGTCCTCCTGGCCACGGGCGCGCGCACGGCGGCGGAGCTGCTGCCGGGCCTGCGCGTCCCCGCCTTCCACCCGGTCACGGTCCTGCACCACACGGCCCCCGTGGCGCCCACCTCGGACCCGGCGCTGCTCCTGGAGTCCGACCCGGGCGGGCCGGTCGCCCACACGGCGGTGATGAGCGCGGTCGACCCGTCCCGGGCGCCGGCCGGGCGGGCCCTCATCACCTCGACGGTGCTCGGGGCGCCGCCGGACGACACGGAGCGCCGGGTGCGCAAGCACCTCGCCACGCTCTACGGGACGTCCACGGACGACTGGGAGCTCCTCGCGCTCCACCACACGCGGGACGCGGTCCCTTCGATGCCGCCTCCGCACGACGGCCGGCGCTCGGTCCGGCTCCTGGCCGGTCTCTACGTGTGCGGCGACCACCGGGACGTCAGCACGCCCCAGGGCGCCCTCTCCTCGGCCCACCGGGCGACGGAGTCCCTCCTGGCCGACCTGAAGATCCGCCGCCCGGCACCGGCGAACGACAGGGCAGCCTGACCGCCCCCGTCGTGGGCAGTCGTTCCGCCTGGGCGGAACGAC
>NZ_JBEXSZ010000140.1:0-21470 GCF_040613865.1 Streptomyces sp. NPDC006197
GGGGCGCGTCGGCCGCACCCTCGCGCCCCGCCCATACCGCTGACGCACCACTGACGCACCACCACCTTCCACCGCACGCTCCCGTACCCGGCCCGACCGCCGCGTACGGCCAACGGGGGGACCCCTCCATGTCGACACAGCAGCCCGTGCTGCAACTGCAGAACCTGACCCGCGTCCACGGCGCGGGCGCCACCGAGGTGCACGCCCTGCGCGGCATCGACCTCGCCGTGTACCCCGGCGAACTCGTCGCCGTCATGGGCCCGTCGGGCTCCGGCAAGTCCACGCTGCTCACCATCGCCGGCGGCCTGGACACCCCCAGCTCGGGCCGGGTGATCGTCGAGGACACCGACATCACCACCGCGAGCGTCAAGGAACTCGCGGCCCTGCGCCGCCGCAGCATCGGTTACGTCTTCCAGGACTACAACCTCATCCCGGCCCTGACCGCCGCCGAGAACGTCGCCCTGCCCCGCGAGCTGGACGGGACCTCCGCCCGCAAGGCGCGCGTCGAGGCCGTCGCCGCCCTGGAGGAGATGGGGCTCGGCCACCTCGCCGACCGCTTCCCCGACGAGATGTCCGGCGGCCAGCAGCAGCGCGTCGCCATCGCCCGCGCCCTCGTCGGCGACCGCCGGCTGGTCCTCGCCGACGAGCCGACCGGCGCCCTGGACTCCGAGACCGGCGAGTCGGTGCTCGCCCTGCTCCGCTCCCGCTGCGACGCGGGCGCCGCCGGTGTCCTCGTCACCCACGAGCCGCGGTTCGCCGCCTGGGCCGACCGGGTCGTGTTCCTGCGGGACGGCGCCATCGTCGACCAGACCGTGCGCAGCGAGGCCGATTCGCTCCTGTCGGGTCAGGTGGCCGACGCGTGAAGACCTGGTTCCACTCCTGGCGGGCCGCGATCCGCATAGCCCGCCGCGACGCCTGGCGTTCCAAGGGCCGCAGCGCCCTCGTCCTCGCGATGATCGCGCTGCCCATCCTGGGTGTCAGCGCCCTCGATCTGACCTACCGCAGCTCCGAACTGTCGGCCGCCGAGCGACTGGAGCGGACGATCGGCGCGGCCGACGCGCGCTTCAGGGACGCCCAGGTCGGCGGCGTCCCGATCTTCCAGGACCCCACCGGCGAGATGCACACGACGGCCAAGGACTACGAGAACGAGCCCTGGCCGAGCGGCTCCACCGATGTCACCAAGACCGTCCCGGCGGGGGCCACCGTCCTCACGGACGGCATCGGTGCGGCCAAGCTGACGACGGCCCACGGTCTGCTCGGGACCGAGGTGCGTGAGCTCAAGGCGTCCGATCCGATCGCCCGGGGCATCATGACGCTTCTGGAGGGGCGTTTCCCGGAGAAGAACGACGAGGTCATGGCGACCTCGCACTTCCTGGAGACGAGCGGCCTGTCGATCGGCTCGACCCTTTCCGCCCGCAATTTCGATCGCCCGTACCGGATCGTCGGCTCCTACGAACTTCCCGACTCCCTCGACACGGATCAGGTGAACGCGCTGCCCGGCGCCTTCCTCGCCCCGTACGCGAAGGCGGTCGAGAAGGCCGGTCTGCCCGCGCCCGACGTCTCCGTCTCGTATCTGGTGCGCAAGTCCGGTGGTTTCACGTGGAACACCGTCAAGGAGATCAACACCAAGGGCGTCGCCGTCGTCTCGCGCGCCGTGGTGCTCGACCCGCCCGCCGCGTCCGAGGTCCCGCTCAACCAGAAGGAAGGCTGGGGCGGTTACGAGGCCAGCCCGGCGGCCGGTGCCGCCGAACTCGCCTCCCTCGCCACCGTCGTCGGTCTGGCGATGCTGGAGATCTGCCTCCTCGCCGGGCCCGCCTTCGCGGTCGGCGCCCGCCGCTCGCGCCGCCAGCTCGGCCTGGTCGGCGCCAACGGCGGTGCCCGCAGCCACATCCGGGCCATCGTGCTGAGCGGCGGTCTGGTCATCGGCGTCGCGGCCGCCGTCACCGGCACCGTCCTCGCCCTGGTCCTGACCCTGGTGCTGCAGCCGGTCCTCGAGGACACCATGGGCCAGCGCTTCGGGGCCTTCGACATCCGGCCGCTCGAACTGCTCGGCATCGCGCTGCTCGCGGTCCTGACCGGTCTGCTCGCCGCGATCGTCCCGGCCGTCACCGCCTCCCGGCAGACCGTCCTCGCCTCGCTCACCGGCCGGCGCGGGGTCCGCCGCAGCAGCCGCGTACTGCCCCTGATCGGCCTGGCGGCCCTCCTCGTCGGCGGCGCGATCGCCCTCTTCGGCTCGACGGTCTCCGAGCAGGTCACCCTCGTGGCAGCCGGCTCCGCCCTCGCCGAGCTCGGTGTCGTCGCCATGACCCCCGCCCTGGTGGGCCTGTTCGGGCGGACCGGCCGCTGGCTTCCGCTCTCCCCGCGCCTCGCGCTGCGGGACGCCGTCCGCAACCGGGGCCGTACGGCACCCGCCGTCGCCGCCGTCCTCGCCGCCGTCGCCGGCACGGTCGCCGTCACCACGTACATGGCCGGCCGCGAGGCCCAGAACAGGGCCGAATACGAGGCCACGCTGCCGTACGGCGTCGCCTCCGCCTTCGTCCAGGAGGAGGGCGGCCGGGACGCCCCCGCCGTCCGTGAGGCCGTCCAGCGGAACTTCCCCGTCGACGTCCGCGCCGACGTCGGGCGCATCTCGGTCGGCAAGCCCGGCTGCCCGCCCTGGGGAGAGGGCGAGGGCTGCGGCCGCTACGAGGTCATCGTCCCCCCGGCGAACGAGTGCCCGCTGTACGCGACCCTCCCGGGCGGCGGCGACGCCTCGGAGAAGTACACGCCCGACCAGCGGCGGAAGTTGCTCACGGAGGACTGGCGCTGCAAGGACTCCGCCAGCAGCGGGATGTACGTCTCCGACAGCGGCCTGCTCATCGGTGACGCCAAGCTGCTCCAGGTCCTCGGCGTCGACGACCCCGCGACCGTGAAGGCCCTCGCCGACGGCAGGATCGTCAGCTTCAACCGCGCCCTGGTCGGCAAGGACGGCACCGTCGGGATCAAGCAGATCACCGACATCCCCGCCGCCGACAAGGCCTCCGAGCAGGGCCGCCCCGCCCCCGGCAAGGTCAGCTCCCTGCCCGCCTACCTGGTGCCCGGCGACAAGAAGACCTACGGCCTCCAGGCCCTCATGACCCCGGCCACCGCGAAGGCCGCCGGTCTCTCCACGGCGCCGCTGGGCCTGTACGTCAGCACCGACCGGCTCCCGGACTCCGAGCAGCGCCAGAAGCTCGACAGCGACCTCGCCAAGCTCGGCAGCGACGTCGAAGTCCACCTGGAAGAAGGGTTCGTCAACGAGTACGGCATCATCCTGCTCTCGCTGGCCGTCTTCGCGGGCCTGGTCACCATCGGCGCCGCCGGCATCGCCACCGGACTCGCCCAGGCCGACGCCGAGGCCGACCTGAAGACACTCGCCGCCGTGGGCGCCCCGCCCCGGGTCCGCCGTACGCTCAGCGGATTCCAGTGCGGAGTCGTCGCCGCGATGGGCGTGATCCTCGGCTCGGCCGCCGGACTGCTGCCCGCCATCGGGCTCCGGCTCACCGAGGAGCGCGAACAGATCCGCTACTACGAGCAGAGCCTCGCCGAGGGCTGGAGCCGCGACCTGACCCCGCCCGACGTACCGATCGTCATCCCCTGGGAGACGCTCGCCGGCCTGATCGTCGCCGTTCCGCTCGGCGCCGCGCTCCTCGCCGCCCTGGTGACCCGCTCGCGCGGCGCGCTGGCCCGGCGCGCGGCGACCTGACGGGCTTCGTTGCCGTCCTGTGCCCCTGTACGAGGGTGGATCACCCCCGTACAGGGGCACACCGTGTGGTGAGGCATGCGTACGAGAGAATGGCGGCATGGAGATGCCGAGGAATGACAGGTCGCAGGAGAACACCCCGGTCCTCATCGTGGGACAGGACGGGATGGCGCTCGGCGGCACTCAGGGCGACGACGAACCCCGCGAGGTCCCGGTGACGGAAATGGTCGAGCAGCCTGCGAAGGTCATGCGGATCGGCAGCATGATCAAGCAGCTCCTGGAGGAAGTACGGGCGGCCCCTCTGGACGAGGCGAGCCGGGTCAGGCTCAAGGACATCCACGCCAGCTCCGTGAAGGAGCTGGAGGACGGGCTCGCGCCCGAACTGGTCGAGGAACTGGAGCGGCTCTCCCTGCCGTTCACGGACGAGGCGATCCCCTCCGAGGCGGAGCTGCGCATCGCGCAGGCGCAGCTGGTGGGCTGGCTCGAGGGCCTGTTCCACGGCATCCAGACGGCGCTGTTCGCCCAGCAGATGGCGGCCCGCGCGCAGCTGGAGCAGATGCGCCGCGCGCTGCCTCCGGGGGCGTCGCACGACGATGACGACGACCACGGCCACGGGCACGCGGTGCGCTCGGGACCGTACCTGTAGATCACGTCCGTACGCGGGAGGGGCCCGGCACACCTCGTGTGCCGGGCCCCTCCTCGTGCGCCGGGCGCTTCTCGCGCACTGGGCCCTTCCCGCGCACTGGGCCCTTCTCGCGCGCTGGGCCCTTCTCGGGCGCAGGTCAGGCGCGCGGCGTGAGCAGCGCCGGGGTCAGGCGCGCGGCGTGAGCAGCAGCACCTTGCCGACGTGCCGGCCGTCCTCCAGCGCCCGGTGCCCCTCGGCGGCCTCCGGCATCGGAAGCGTCCGGTCGACGACCGGACGGACCGTGCCCGCGCCGATCAGCGGCCAGACGTGCTCCCGTACGGCCGCGACGATCGCCGCCTTCTCCTGCGCCGGACGGGACCGCAGCGTCGTCGCCAGGACGGCCGCGCGCTTCGCGAGCAGCGCCCCGAGGTTCAACTCGCCCTTCACCCCGCCCTGGAGGCCGATGACGACCAGCCGGCCGTTCACGGCCAGCGCCTTCACGTTCCGCTCCAGGTACTTGGCGCCGACGATGTCCAGGATGACGTCCGCACCCGCGCCGTCCGTCGCCTTCGCCAGCTCCTCGACGAAGTCCTGCTCGCGGTAGTCGATGAGGATGTCCGCGCCCAGCTCGGCGCAGCGCGCCAGTTTCTCGGGGCCTCCGGCGGTGACCGCGACCCGCGCGCCGATCGCCTTCGCCAGCTGGATCGCCATCGTGCCGATCCCGCTCGCGCCGCCGTGCACGAGCAGCGTCTCGCCGGGCCGCAGGTGCGCGAGCATGAAGATGTTGGACCAGACCGTGCACGCGACTTCGGGAAGCGCGGCGGCCGTGGTCAGGTCGACGCCCTCCGGGACGGGCAGCAGCTGGCCGGCCGGGACCACGACCTTCTCCGCGTAACCGCCGCCGGCGAGCAGCGCGCACACCTCGTCGCCGACGGCCCAGCCGGACACCCCGGGGCCGAGCGCGGCGATCCGGCCCGCGCACTCCAGGCCGGGGTAGGGGGAGCTTCCCGGCGGCGGGTCGTAGAAGCCCTGGCGCTGGAGCAGGTCGGCGCGGTTGACCGCGCTGGCCGCCACCTCGACGAGCACCTCGCCCTCGCCGGGTACGGGATCGGGCACCTCGGCCCAGAGGAGCGCCTCGGGACCGCCGGGTTCCGGAATCGTGATCGCATACATGGCGGCGAGGCTACTCGTCCGGCGGGTCGGTCCTCCGGTGAGCCGGTGCTCCGGCGGGTCAGTCCTCCGGCGGCGTGGAGAGCGGGGTCATGGGCGCGGCGCGCACGATGGTGATCACCCGGTCGGTGAGCTGGAGCGGGCTGGCCGCGGGGTCGTCGTAACCGAGGAGCCGGTGGCCGCGGAGCACGCTCACCACCAGGTCGCCGGTGTCCCGCACGCTCTTGCCGGCCTCGCTCTTGGTCACCGGCCGTTCCACGAGGTCGAGGCCCGAGCCCTGCTGGATGAGGTCCTCTATCACCGTGCCGGCGCTGGGGCTCAGCACGGACAGTCCGAGCAGGCGGCCGGCGGCGCTGGCGCTGGTGATGACCGCGTCCGCGCCGGACTGGCGGAGCAGCGGCGCGTTCTCCTCCTCGCGGACCGCCGCGACGATCTTCGCGCCCCGGTTGAGCTGGCGTGCCGTGAGGGTGACCAGGACCGCCGTGTCGTCGCGCTGGGTCGCGATGACGATCTGCCGGGCCCGCTGCACCTCGGCGCGGAGCAGCACGTCGCTGCGGGTCGCGTCGCCGATGACGCCGACGAACCCGTCCGTGTTCGCCGTCTCGATCACCTTCGTGGAGGGGTCGACGATGACGATCTGGTCCTTGCGGAGTCCGGTCGCGCAGAGGGTCTGGATCGCGGACCGCCCCTTCGTCCCGAAACCGACGATGACGGTGTGGTCGCGCAAGGTGGACCTCCAGCGGTTCAGCCGGAACTCCTCCCGGGTCCGTTCGGTGAGGACCTCGAGAGTGGTACCGACCAGGATGATCAGGAAGAGCACGCGCAGGGGCGTGACCAGCAGGATGTTGGCGAGCCGCGCCGAGTCGCTGTACGGGACGATGTCGCCGTATCCGGTGGTGGAGAGCGTCACGGTCGCGTAGTAGACGCTGTCGAGGAAGTCGAGCGTCTCGTCGGCGTTGTCGTGGTAGCCGTCGCGGTCGGCGTAGACGATGAGGACCGTCAGGATCAGCACGCCGAGCGCCATGAGCAGTCGTTTGCCGACCTGGCGCAGCGGCCTCTCGACGATCCTGCGGGGCAGTTGGACCCGCGGGCCCGAGATCCGTTCGTCCGCGTTGCGGGCCATCACGTCCCGACTGGGAAGTTTCACGTGAAACACGCTCCTTGGACCGGTACGGCGCCCGACGTCGGCGGCCAGGGAAGGTCGAGGACGTCCAGCTCCTGGCCGGACCGGGCGCCGCCGGGCGGGACGACGGCCATGCCGTCCGCGACGGCGATGCCCCGGAGCATGGCGGGCCCGTTGTAGCGCAGCGGGACGAGCCGCTCGCCCCGGCGGACGACCGGGACGAGCCGGGTGTCGTGAGGGTGCCCGTGCACCTCGTCCAGGACGGGGGCACGGTCCCCGGCGGGAGAGGCGCCGCCCAGGGCGGCGAGGAGCGGCTCGGCGAGCGTGAGGAGCCCGGAGACGGCGGCGAGCGGGTTGCCGGGCAGGCCGACGAGGTGGCGGCCGCCGCCCAGGGCCGCGAGGAGCATCGGATGGCCGGGGCGGACCTTCACCCCGTCGACCAGGAGCGTGGCGCCCGCCTTGTCGAGGACGCGATGGAGGTGGTCGACGGGCCCGGCGGCGGTGCCTCCGGTGGTGACGACCAGGTCGGCGGCGGAGCCCGTGACGGCCGCGTACAGCTCCTCTGCGTCGTCGCCGATCCGCCGTGTGGCGAGCACCTCGGCGCCGAGCGCCGCGAGCCAGGGGCCGAGCATCGGGCCGAGGGCGTCACGGATGAGCCCCTCGTGGGGGAGACCGGCCGTGAGCAGCTCGTCGCCGAGGACGAGGACCTCCACCCGGGGGCACGGCGGCACGGGGAGCTCGTCGTAACCGGCGGCCGCGGCGAGGCCCAGCACGGCGGGGGTCACGGCGGTGCCGGCGGGCAGCAGCTCGTCGCCGGACCGGCACTCCTGGCCCCGGGGCCTGATGTCCTGCCCGGAGACCACATCGCGCAGTGCGTGGAGCAGAAGGCCCGGCCCGGGGAGGGAGTCGGCCCGTTCCGTACGGGAGTGCTCGGTACGGATGACGGCGGTGGCCCCGGGCGGGACGGGGGCGCCGGTGGCGATCCGTACGGCCTCGCCGTCGGTCAGGGCGGCGACGGGCGCGTGACCTGCGAGGACGGGATTCTCCGCGCGGACGCTCCAGGGACCCGGGCCCGCGACGGCCCAGCCGTCCATGGCGGAGGTGTCGAAGGAGGGCAGGTCGGTGAGGGCGAGGAGCGGCTCGGCCAGGACCCGGCCGAGCGCCTGCCCGAGGGGAAGGCGCCGCGGCTCCCGGCCCATCCGCGCGGCGCTCCCGGCGCGGGCGGCGGCGGCCCTGGCCTCGGGCCAGGCGGTGGCTCGGTGCGGCGTCCCGGCCTTCGTGCCGGTGGCGGCTCCGGGGGCCACGGGGAGGGGCTCCTTCGAACTCATCCGGTCTCGTCCTGCTCGGCGTCTTGTTCGGCAGCCCAGCGCTGGGCGAGCGCCGCGGCCTTGCGGGCGGCCTCGGCGACGGCCTCCGGCCCTCCCTCGGCGCCCGCGCGGGCGGCCGCGTAGCCGACCAGGAAGGTGGTCAGGGGCGCGGCGGGGCGGGCCACGCCGTGGGCGGCGTCACGGGCGAGGTCGAGCAGCACGCCGGTGTCGACGTCCAGTTCGATGCCCAGTTCGTCCTTGACTGCGGTGATCCATTCATCCAGCACGGTCCCATGCTCCCTGATGCGGGCCCGGGCCGTGGCGATGTCCTCCCAGGTGTCGCAGTCGAAGGAGGCCAGGGGGGCCGCGGCGACCCGGGTGAGGTGCAGTCCCCCGGTGAGGAGACGCAGCGGACCGCCTTCGAGGGTGCCTCGCCGGCCGGTGATGAGCGCCAGTTCACGCAGGAGCGGGGCGCGGCGGTACGCGGCGACGAGCGGTTGGTCCCGCCCCTCGGCGTCGGTGAGGAGCGCGGCCTCGGCCCCGGGGGCCGCGTCGAGCGCGTCGAGAAGGCGGCGGACGGTGGCCCCGTCCAGGAAGGGCAGGTCGGCGGAGAGGACGAGGAGGACGTCGGCGCCGGTCTCCCGTACGCCGGCGTCGAGCGCGGCCAGCGGGCCGCCGCCGGGCGGCTCCTCCCTGGTCCAGCGGACGGGGCGGGCGGTCGGGCGGGGGGCCGCGACGACCACGGTCCGGCCGGCGTCGGGACAGGCCGCGAGCACCCGGTCGAGGAGGGTCCGGCCCCCGACCCGTATCCCCGGCTTGTCGGAGCCGCCGAGGCGCCGGGCGGCGCCCCCGGCGAGCACGACGGCGTCGTATGCGGTGGTCATCCCAGCAGTATGGGCCGCCCGGTCCCACCGCCGACGGGCCCGTCTCCCTTGCTGAGACGGGCCCGCACGAACGACCGCACGGCCGACCGGTCACGTCGGCGGCCGACGAGCACCGGCCGGCCGGTCCGCGCCGGGCGGCCGTACCGGGTGGGGGTCCGGTACGGACGCCCCCCGTCAGACCGTGCGGAGCAGGACGGCAGGCTGCTCGACGCAGTCCGCCACGTACCGCAGGAAACCGCCCGCCGTGCCGCCGTCGCAGACACGGTGGTCGAAGGTGAGCGAGAGCTGCACCACCTGACGGACCGCCAGTTCACCCTGGTGGACCCAGGGCTTGGGGATGATCCGGCCGACACCGAGCATGGCGGCCTCGGGGTGGTTGATGATCGGCGTGGAGCCGTCGACCCCGAACACCCCGTAGTTGTTCAGGGTGAACGTGCCGCCGGTCAGATCGGCCGGGGTGATCGCGCCCTGCCGTGCCGCCTCCGTCAGCCGGGCGAACTCCTCCGTCAGCGACTCGGCCGTCCTGCTCCCCGCGTCCTTGACCACGGGAACGACGAGCCCCCGCGGGGTCTGGGCGGCGAAGCCGAGGTGCACGGACGGCAGCCGGACGATCTCCCGGGCGGCCGTGTCCACCGTGGAGTTGAGCTCGGGGAACCGGGCCAGGGCGTGGACGCAGATGCGCGCGAGGAGCGCGAGCAGCGAGATCTTCGGCCCGCCGGCCGCGTTCATCGCCGCCCGTGCCGCCATCAGCTCGGTCGCGTCGGCGTCGACCCAGCAGGTCGCGTCCGGGATCTCCGTACGGCTGCGGGACAGCTTGTCCGCCACCGCGCCGCGGACCCCGCGCAGCGGAACCCGCTCGCCGGCCGTCGCGACGGGGCTCACGGCAGGGCTCGTGACGGGCGCCGGGGCGGCGGCCTGCTGCTCCAGCGCCGCGAGGGCCAGCTCCACGTCGGCCCGCAGGATCAGCCCCTCGGGCCCTGATCCGCGCACCTCCCGCAGATCGAGGCCCCGGTCGCGGGCCAGCTTCCGCACGAGCGGCGAGATGACGGGCACCGGACCCGCGTGCCCACCGGCCGCCGGAGCGGCCGGAGCGGCCACAGGAGTCCGGGTGGCGGCCGAAGCCTGCCCCGCGGCCGAAGCCTGCCCCGCGGCCGGCGCCGGAGCGGCCGCCGGCGCCTGGGTGGCCGCCGGGCTCGTGTGCCGCACCCGGCGACGGCGGGCGGCGGGCCCGGCCGTTCCGTAGCCGACGAGCACATTGCCCGAGTACTCCGAGGAGACGGCCGAATCGGCGTCGGCCCGGCCCTCCGTGGGGGCCGCTCCCGGAGCGGCCTCCGCGAGCTCCTCCGGCGCGCCCGTGCCGCCGACGGCGACCGTCAGGAGCGGTGCGCCGACGGGCAGTTCGGTGCCCTCCTCGCCGTACCGGGCGGTGACGACACCGCCGTACGGGCAGGGCACCTCGACCATGGCCTTGGCCGTCTCGACCTCGACGACCGGCTGGTCGATGGCGACGACGTCGCCGACGGCGACCAGCCAGCGCACGATCTCGGCCTCGGTGAGCCCTTCACCGAGGTCGGGCAGCTTGAACTCAAGGACCTGTGCCATCAGCTGCCCGCCTCCCACTGCAGTCGCGCCACCGCGTCCAGGACCCGGTCCACGCCCGGCAGGTGGTGCCGCTCCAGCATCGGCGGCGGGTACGGGATGTCGAAGCCCGCGACCCGCAGCACCGGCGCCTCCAGGTGGTGGAAGCACCGCTCGGTCACGCGCGCGGCGATCTCCGCGCCGGGGCCGCCGAAGCCGGTCGACTCGTGGACGACGACCGCGCGGCCGGTGCGCCGCACCGAGGCGCAGACGGTCTCGTCGTCGAACGGCACGAGCGAGCGCAGGTCGACGACCTCCAGGTCCCAGCCCTCGGTCTGGGCGGCCTCCGCCGCCTCCAGGCAGACCGGCAGCGAGGGGCCGTAGGTGATCAG
The DNA here is from genome assembly GCF_040613865.1 of Streptomyces sp. NPDC006197. Lineage (NCBI taxonomy): Bacteria > Bacillati > Actinomycetota > Actinomycetes > Kitasatosporales > Streptomycetaceae > Streptomyces > Streptomyces sp. NPDC006197. The sequence goes on from NZ_JBEXSZ010000140.1 coordinate 10,801, forward strand.
GGTGGCCCCGGTGCCCCGGCGCCGCACGACGGCCTTGCCGATCGGCTCGACGGGCGCGGGGGCTTCGGGGGACCAGTCGGACTTGGACCAGTAGAGCCGCTTGGGCTCCAGGAAGACCACCGGGTCGTCGGAGGCGATGGCCGCGCGCAGCAGCCCGTAGGCGTCCTCGACGGTGGCCGGGGTGACGACGTGCAGTCCCGGCGTGGCCGTGTAGTAAGCCTCGGAGGAGTCGCTGTGGTGCTCGACGCCGCCGATCCCGCCGCCGTACGGGACGCGGATGACGATCGGCATCGGCATCGCGCCGCGGGTGCGGTTCCGCATCTTCGCCACGTGGGAGAGCAGCTGCTCGAACGCCGGGTACGCGAACGCGTCGAACTGCATCTCCACGACCGGCCGCAGGCCGTACATGGCCATGCCGACGGCCGCGCCGAGGATGCCCGCCTCGGCCAGCGGGGTGTCCGTGCACCGGTCCTCGCCGAACTCCTTGGCGAGCCCGTCGGTGACCCGGAAGACGCCGCCGAGGGTGCCGACGTCCTCGCCCATCACATGGACGGTCGGGTCCTCGGCCATCGCGTCGCGCATGGCGCGCTGGAGCGCCTGCGCCATCGTGGCGGGCTTCGTCTTCGCGGCGTTCCCGCCGGCCTTGGCGGCGGCGGGGCCGGTCGTCGCGGTCGTCATCACGCCTCACCCTCGGCTTCGAGCTCGGCGCGCAGCTGCGCCGCCTGTTCGCGCAGCTGTGTCGTCTGCTCCGCGTAGACGTGGGAGAAGAGCTCCATCGGGTCGAGCACCGGGTCGGCGTTCATCCGTTCGCGCAGCTCCGCCGCCATCGTCTCGGCGGCCTCGGCCGCCGCGCGCCTGCCGTCCTCGTCGAGCAGGCCGCGCTCCGTCAGTTCCCGTTCGAGGATGAGGATCGGGTCGTGCGCCCGCCAGGCCTCGACCTCGTCGGCCGTGCGGTAGCGGGTCGCGTCGTCGGCGTTGGTGTGGGCGTCGATCCGGTAGGTGACCGCCTCGACGAGGGTGGGGCCGCCGCCGCGCCGCGCGCGGGCCACGGCCTCGGTGAGCACCTGGTGGACGGCGACCGCGTCGTTGCCGTCGACGAGCCGGCCCGGCATGCCGTACCCGACGGCCTTGTGGGCGAGGGAGGGGGCCGCGGTCTGCTTGGCGAGCGGCACGGAGATCGCGAAGCCGTTGTTCTGCACGAGGAAGACCACGGGGGCCTGCCAGACGGCGGCGAAGTTCAGCGCCTCGTGGAAGTCGCCCTCGCTGGTGCCGCCGTCGCCGACCATGGCCAGGGCCACGACGTCGTCGCCCTTGAGGCGGGCGGCGTGGGCGAGGCCCACGGCGTGCGGGAGCTGGGTGGCGAGGGGCGTGCAGAGCGGCGCGATGCGGTGCTCGCGCGGGTCGTACCCGGTGTGCCAGTCGCCGCGCAGCAGGGTGAGGGCCTGGACGGGGTCGAGGCCCCGGGCGACGGCCGCCAGGGTGTCGCGGTACGAGGGGAAGAGCCAGTCCCGCTCCTCCAGGGCGAGGGCGGCGGCGATCTCGCACGCCTCCTGGCCGGTGGTGGACGGATACACGGCGAGCCGGCCCTGCTTGGTGAGGGCGGTGGCCTGGGTGTTGTACCGGCGGCCGCGGATCAGCTCCGCGTAGAGCCGGAGCAGCAGCGCGGGGTCGGCGTCGGCCACGGCGTCCGTGCCGAGCACACGCAGCGGCTCGGCCTCCGGCAGCAGCGGGGCGGGGTCGGTACGCGGCTGCCACGTCGGCGGGGTGTGCCGGTCGACGGGGACGGCACCGGGCGGCTCTTGGACTGTCGAACTGCGCTGTTGCAACGAGTCCACCTCCTCATGGGAGCGGGCATAAGACCCGAAGGCGGGTGGCGCGAGTGTGGCGCGCCTCACCTACCGATTGTTCGGTCGTGGAGGCATTTTGGCTACAGGCACCTCCAGCCTGTGGACAAACGGTTCTCCACAGCCTGGGATAAGGGCAGGTCGTCCACCGGAGAGAGGCGGGGGCACATGGCGGATGAACAAATGGCCGACGACTGGGAGCAGGTCGTCGCCCCGGCGCCGACGGCGGGGTCCACAGGACCTCCGGCGCGCCCGCTGGACGCCATCGACCGCGACATCCTCCGCATCCTGCAGACGGACGGCCGCGCCTCGATCCGCTCCGTGGCCGAGCGGGTGCACGTCTCCCGGGCCAACGCGTACGCGCGGATCAACCGGCTCATCGACGACGGGGTGATCCGCGGCTTCAGCGCCCGCGTCAACCACGAGCGGGCGGGGCACGGAGCCTCCGCCTACATCACGCTCAAGATCGTCCAGAACTCCTGGAGGACCGTGCGCGAACAGCTCCAGGCCCTGCCGGGAGCCGCGCACATCGCCCTGGTCAGCGGCGATTTCGACGTCCTGCTGCTCGTCCACACCCCCGACAACCGGACCCTGCGCGAGCTGGTGCTCACCAAGCTCCAGTCGATCCCGGAGGTGCTGTCGACCCGGACCCTGCTGGTCTTCGAGGAGACGGACCTCGACCCGGACCACCGCGTCCCGGGCCGCTGAAGTTTTTAGTGGGCCTTACGAGGGATCAGCACCCCCAGTGGGGCCGTACGAGAAATCAGCAGGCGCCGAGGGACCCCCGGAGGCCGCCGAGGGACCCCCGGGAGGCCGCCGAGGGGCCCCCGGGGCTGCCGAGGGCCTCCGGCGGGCCCACACGAGGCCGCAGGGCGTGCGGGAAGGTCAGCGGGCCGTCCGCAGCCCGTCGAAGGCCAGGTGGACGACGGTCTCGGCGAGCTGCTCCCGCTCCGCCGTCGCGTCCGGATGCGGCCGGTACCACTCCACCAGCGAGTTGATCATGCCGAAGAGGAGCCGGGTCGCGAGCCGGATGTCCACGTCGGCCCGCAGGTCCCCCTCGGCGGCTGCGGCCTTCAGCAGCTCGGCCACCCGGTGGTCGAACTCGCGGCGCCGCTCCATCGCCCACCGCTCGGTGCCGGTGTTGCCCCGCACCCGCAGCAGCAGCGTCACGTACGGCAGCTCCGCTATCAGCACCTCGACGGTGCGGCGCGTGACGTACTCGACCCGCTCGACGGCCCGGCCGCGCCCGGCACCCGGCTCGTCGAGGATCGCGAAGAGCCCGTCGAGCGCCCGGCTGACCGCGCGCCGCAGCAGCTCCTCCTTGCCCGCCACGTGGTGGTAGATCGAGGACTTCGAGATCCCGGCCGCCTTGGACAGGTGTTCCATCGACGTGCCGTCGTAGCCGCGCTCGTTGAAGACCCGCACCGCGACCGACAGCAGCGTCTCGGGGGTGTACGTGTCGCGCTTCGCCGTGGTCATCAGGAGCCCTGCCCTTCCTCGGCGTATCCCCGGCGGGCGGTGGCCAGGCTGGGGGCGTAGCGGCCCGTCGGGTAGCGCTCGTGCAGCTCCACGAGCAGGTCGCGCACGCGCGCGTGCCCCACCTTCCCGGCCCACTCCAGCGGGCCGACGGGGTAGTTGACCCCGAGGCGCATCGCCGTGTCGACGTCCTCCGCGGTGGCGACGCCCCGGTCGACCGCGTCGGCCGCGAGGTCGGCGAGCATCGCGACCGTACGGGCGACGATCATGCCGGGCACGTCGCCGATGACGGACACCTGCTTGCCGAGCGCCTGGAAGAGGCCGACGGCCTCGGCGAGGGACTCGGCCGAGGTGTGCTCGCCGGTCGACAGCACGATCCGGGTCGCGCGCGCGTAGTCCAGCGCGAGGTCGAAGTAGATGATCTCGTCGGTGGAGTACTCGAAGGCGGTCTCCCCGTCCGCGAGGCAGAGCCGGGCGCCACCGGGCAGCAGGACGTATCCGTTGCCGCCCTTGCGCCGGACCTCGATCCCGGCCTCCTCGAAGAGCCCGATCAGCGGCTCGGCGGGCCCCAGGTCTCCGCGTACGGCGATCCGCTCGGGCGCCTCGGCCGGCGGCGCGGTGTGCGGCTCCGGCCGCTCCGCACCCTCCGCGTACGAGAACCAGCCGTGCCCCGACTTGCGGCCGAGCCGCCCCGACTCGACGAGCCGCCGCTGCGCCAGCGAGGGGGTGAACTTCGGATCCTGGTAGAAGGACTCCCACACCGACCGGGTGACGGCCTCGTTCACGTCCTGCCCGATGAGGTCGGTCAGCTCGAAGGGCCCCATCCGGAATCCGCCGCACTCGCGCAGGGCCGCGTCGATGGTGGCGGGATCCGCCCCGCCCTCCTCGAACACCCGCAGCGCCTCGGCGTAGAAGGGGCGGGCGACCCGGTTCACGATGAAGCCGGGGGTGTCCGCGCAGCGCACCGGCGTCTTGCCCCAGCCCTTCACCGTCTCGTACGCGCGCGTGGCGACGTCCGCGTCGGTGGCGAAGCCGCTGACGACCTCGACGAGGGGGAGCAGCGGCGCCGGGTTGAAGAAGTGCAGGCCGACGAACCGGCCGGGCAGCCGCAGCCCTCCCGCGATGGCGGTGACGGAGAGGGAGGAGGTGTTCGTGGCGAGGACGGTGTCGTCGCCGACGATCTTCTCCAGGTCGGCGAAGAGCCGCTGCTTGACCGAGAGGTCCTCGACGATCGCCTCGATCACGAGGGCGGCGTCCGCGAGCTCGGCGGGGTCCTCGGCCGCGTGCAGCCGGCCGGTGGCGGCCTCCCGCGCGGCGGCGTCGAGGCGTCCCTTCTCCACGAGCCGGTCCAGGCGGGCGGTGAGGGCGGCGACGGCCTCGGCGGCCCGGCCGGGGGCGCTGTCGTAGAGGCGCACGGGGTGGCCGGCGACCAGCGCGACCTGGGCGATGCCCTGGCCCATGGTGCCGGTGCCTACGACGGCGACGACGCGGTCCCGCCCGATGGCGGCGGTGCGGTCCTGCTCCACGGCGGCGGTCTCACTGGCGGTCACGTCGTCGCTCCCCCTGACGGTCACGTTGGCGCTCATAGGAGTGATCCTCCCCGATGGGTTTTCCACAGGATCGACGGACCCCCTTGTCCCGACCGATCGTTCGGTTACTCTAACTCCGTACGCGTCTCCCTGCCCAGCTCGACGAGGAGTTGGTCCACCGATGGCCACCGCTCAGCTGACCACCGACCGTCTGGCCGAGAAGCACCGGTCCACACTCGACCAGGCGCTCGCCACCATCCGTACCCGCGCCTACTGGTCGCCGTACCCCGAGCACCCGAAGGCGTACGGCGCGGACGGCTCGCTCGACGCCGCGGCGGGCCTCGCCGCCCACCAGTCCGCGCTGAACACCCGCTTCGACCTCGACCAGCCCGGCACGGACGGCTGGACCGGCGGCGAGATCTCGCCGTACGGCCCGTCGCTCGGCATCGAGTACCCGCACGCCGACCTCGACGTGCTGCTCCCCGCCATGCGCGCGGGCATGGGCGCCTGGCGGGACGCCGGCGCCGAGACCCGCGCTCTGGTCTGCCTGGAGATCCTCGCCCGGATCTCCGCCCGGACCCACGAGTTCGCCCACGCCGTCATGCACACCAGCGGCCAGGCGTTCATGATGGCGTTCCAGGCCGGCGGCCCGCACGCCCAGGACCGCGGCCTGGAGGCCGTGGCCTACGCGTACGAGGAGCAGACCCGCACGCCCGCCGGGCGGGCCGGCTGGTCCAAGCCGCAGGGCAAGCGCGACCCCCTGGAGCTGAGCAAGGAGTTCACCCCGGTCGGCCGCGGCATCGCGCTGGTCATCGGCTGCAACACCTTCCCCACGTGGAACGGCTACCCGGGCCTGTTCGCCTCCCTCGCCACCGGCAACCCGGTCGTGGTCAAGCCGCACCCGCGCGCCGTCCTGCCGCTCGCGCTGACGGTGAAGGTCGCCCGTGAGGTGCTCGCGGAGGCAGGCTTCGACCCGAACCTGGTCGCGCTCGCCGTCGAGCGTCCCGGCGAGGGCATCGCCAAGACCCTGGCCGTCCGCCCGGAGATCCGGATCATCGACTACACCGGCTCCACCGCCTTCGGCGACTGGCTGGAGGCCAACGCCCGGCAGGCCCAGGTCTACACCGAGAAGGCCGGCGTCAACACGGTCGTGGTCGACTCCACCGACGACTACAAGGGGATGCTGGCCAACCTGGCCTTCTCGCTGTCCCTGTACAGCGGCCAGATGTGCACCACCCCGCAGAACCTGCTGATCCCCCGCGACGGCATCACCACCGACCAGGGCCCGAAGTCGTACGACGAGGTCGTGGCCGACCTCGCGGCGGCGGTCGGCGGCCTGCTCGGCGACGACGCCCGGGCGAACGGTCTGCTCGGCGCCCTGGTCAACCCGGACGTGAAGGCGCGCCTGGAGGCCGCCGCCGGGCTCGGCGAGGTCGCGCTCGCCTCCCGTGAGGTGGTCAACCCGGAGTACCCGGACGCCGTGGTCCGGACGCCGGTCATCGTGAAGCTGGACGGCTCCAAGCCGGACGCCCAGGCCGCGTACTTCTCGGAGTGCTTCGGCCCGGTCTCCTTCGCCGTCTCGGTGGACTCCACCGCCGACGCCCTGGAGCTGCTGCGCCGCACGGTCCGCGAGAAGGGCGCGATGACGGTCGGCGCCTACACGACCTCGGCGGACACCGAGCGCGCGGTGGAGGAGGTCTGCCTGGAGGAGTCGGCCCAGCTCTCGCTGAACCTCACGGGCGGGGTGTACGTGAACCAGACGGCCGCGTTCTCCGACTTCCACGGCTCCGGCGGCAACCCGGCGGCGAACGCCGCGCTGTGCGACGGCGCCTTCGTCTCCAACCGCTTCCGGGTGGTGGAGGTCCGCCGCCAGGCCTGATCCACGGTCTCGTGGAGGCCCTCAGGGGCCTCCACGAGAGCTCTTACACGAGAGCTAGGGGGCGTCGATCTCCGCGTACCGCTGCACCCACGCGTGCATGGCGATCGCGGCGGCCGCGCCCGCGTTGATCGACCGGGTCGAGCCGAACTGGGCGATCGAGCAGACCATCTCCACATGGGCGCGGGCCTCCTCGGTGAGCCCCGGGCCCTCCTGTCCGAAGAGCAGCACGCAGCGGCGGGGGAGCACGGTCCGCTCCAGCGGGACGGCGCCCGGCAGGTTGTCGATCCCGATGACGGGGATGCCCTCGGCCGCCGCCCACGAGGTCAGCGACTCGGTGTCCGGGTGGTGCCGGACGTGCTGGTAGCGGTCGGTGACCATGGCGCCCCGCCGGTTCCAGCGGCGGCGGCCCACGATGTGGACCTCCTTCGCCAGGAAGGCGTTCGCGGTCCGCACGACCGATCCGATGTTGAAGTCGTGGCCCCAGTTCTCCACCGCCACGTGGAAGTCGTGGCGCCGGGTGTCCAGGTCGGCGACGACCGCCTCGCGCGTCCAGTACCGGTAGCGGTCCACGACGTTGCGCCGGTCGCCGCCGGCGAGCAGTTCGGGGTCGTACCGCTCGTCCCGCGGCCACGGCTCCGGGTGCGGTCCGACGCCGATCTCGGGGCCGAACCCCTCGTCGTACTGGACCGGCTCGGGCTGTTCTTCCGTGGTGCTCACCCGACGAGGGTACGGGGGCCGTGCTCCTCGGCCGTACGGCGCTGCTCGGGCAGCGTCCCGGCGGGGGTCCGCTTCAGCAGCCGGTCCCTGCCCCCGGCCACCCGGGCGCCCAGCCACACCAGGAACGCCGTCGGCAGGAACACGGCGTCGGCGGAGATCATCGCGAGCGAGAAGACGGGCAGTCCGAGGAGCACCGCGATCCCGGCGTGCTCCATCATCATCGCGACCAGGAGGACGTTCTTGACCTTGCGGTTGAAGAGCGTGAAGGGGAAGGCGACCTGGACGATGACCGTGCCGTAGGACAGCAGCATCACCATGATCCCGCTGGCGCCGAGCAGCTCGGAGAGGGCCGGCCAGGGCGAGAAGTAGTCCAGGTGGAGCGGGTAGAACAGCGCGGTCCCGTCCTGCCAGCGCGAGCCCTGGATCTTGTACCAGCCGGCCGTGGCGTAGATCAGACAGACCTCGGCCATGATCACGACGAGGGCGGCGTTGTGCGCGAGGTTCGCGAGGACGTCGAGCAGGGTGCGCGGCTCCCCGGGGGCGATCCGGCAGACCAGCCACCACAGCCCGTTGCCGAGCCACAGCACCCACAGCAGCACCGGCACCCACCACTCGCCGGAGACGTCGCTGAACCAGGTGACGGCGAGGAGGAAGCCGCCGAGCACCACCCACAGCAGCGGTCCGACGACATCGCGGCGCGCGGGCTCCCCGGCCCGGGCCGCGCGGTCCTCACGGGCCGCCCGCCGGGCGTCCAGGGACCACACCCGGCCGCAGCGGGTGAAGACGAGGTAGATCGAGACGATGTGCAGGACGTTGTCGCCGCCGTCGCCCACGAAGACGGAGCGATTCAGCAGCGAGAGCACCCCGACCATGAAGACCACGGACACGGCCCGGGTCCGCCACCCGACGAGGAGCAGCGCGGCCGAGAGCACCGCGAGCCCGTAGACGACCTCGAACCAGATCCGGCCGTCCGACCACAGGAGCACCGTGAAGGCCCGGTTGTCGGCGATCAGCCGCTGCGCCATCTCCCAGGACCAGGGGCCGTCGGGCCCGTACAACTGGTACCGGTGGGGCAGCTCGCGCAGCAGGAAGAGCAGCCAGGTCAGCGAGAAGCCGATCCGGATGATCGCGCTCTGGTACGGGGCGAGGGGACGGCCGGTGACGGCCTGCACCCCGCGGGCGAGCCGGCGGTCGAAGGGTTCGCGGGCACGCGCGGGCGTGGCGGTGGAAGTGCTCATCGGCCCGCCTCCGTGCGGCTCGTGACGGCGCCGGCGGTCCGGTCGGCCTCGGTGATCCTCCACCACGGGAGGTCCCGGTAGGAGGGGGTGGTCCGCGTCTTCTCGGTGCTCCACGGGGCGGCGGGGACAGTCCGGGAGACGGTGCGCAGCTGGATGCGCCGCACGTCGGGGCCGAGAGACCGTCCGCCGGGGCCTTCGAGGGCGTCGAGCCTGAGCATCGCGATCCGGCGGATGTACTGCTCCGAGAGGGTGCCGCGCAGCCCGTTGGGGCGGTTGTCGTCGGTGTGCGTGCCGAGGTAGAAGTCCACGGCCCTGCGGAGCTGGTTCTGCTGGGAGTGGCTGGGCATCGGGTTGTGGCGGATGGCCTCGATGTCCTGGGCGGTGAGGTCGATCCAGGCGGTGGTGCGGCGGCCGCCGTCGGCGGCGGGGGTGAGCTCGGCGCGGACCTCGACGGAGAGGTTCGTCTGGAGCGGATTGGGCGCGAAGAGCTTCCAGTTCTGCTCGAACTCGGGGTAGATCCAGTCGCTGACGGCCTCGCCGTGCCGCTTGGTCAGCGTGTTGGACGGCGCCACGTGCAGGAACACCATCGCCAGGTGGACGCAGGCGAACACGCCGACGAGGGCGAGCGCCACGGCGGCGACGACCTGGTACGGCAGGGAGAGGGCCATGATCCCGGCACCGGCCCCCTCGGTTCCGGAAGGGGTGCCGGGGGCGTCCGGGGCCTCGGAGGAGGCGACCGGCGGGTCCTCGAGGGGATTTCGTCCGCGGGCCGAGGGGTCCTCGGAGGGTCTGCGCCCGTCGTCACTCATCTCGACCGCGTCCTTTTCGACGTACGCGTCCATCCCGCCCCGATCCCGATCGGCCCGCCTCGGTTATCCACAGGGTTGACACCATACGGGCCGCCGACCCACCATTGAAGTCATTCAACCGAACGATCGGTCGGTAGGGGGTCTGATGACCGCAGTGACGGCAGGGACGGCAGGGACCACGGGCGTGCCCGGCGCGTCGGACACGGCCGCGGCGGCCGAGCAGGCCGCCTACGAGGCCGTGTTCGACGCCGCCGTCGCCGCCGACGAGCGGATCGAGCCGCGCGACTGGATGCCCGAGGCCTACCGCGCCTCCCTCGTCCGGCAGATCGCGCAGCACGCCCACTCCGAGATCATCGGCATGCAGCCCGAGGCGAACTGGATCACCCGCGCGCCCTCGCTGCGCCGCAAGGCGATCCTCATGGCCAAGGTGCAGGACGAGGCCGGCCACGGCCTGTACCTGTACAGCGCGGCGGAGACCCTCGGCACCAGCCGCGACGAGCTCCTCGACAAGCTCCACTCCGGCCGCCAGAAGTACTCCTCGATCTTCAACTACCCCACGCTGACCTGGGCCGACGTCGGCGCGATCGGCTGGCTCGTGGACGGCGCCGCGATCACCAACCAGGTCCCCCTCTGCCGCTGCTCCTACGGCCCGTACGCCCGCGCGATGGTCCGGGTCTGCAAGGAGGAGTCCTTCCACCAGCGCCAGGGGTACGAGGCACTGCTCGCCCTCTCCCGCGGCACCGAGGCCCAGCACGCGATGGCCCAGGACGCCGTGAACCGCTGGTGGTGGCCCTCGCTGATGATGTTCGGCCCCCCGGACGACGAGTCGACCCACACCGCCCAGGCGATGGCCTGGAAGATCAAGCGCCATTCCAACGACGAACTGCGCCAGCGCTTCGTCGACATCGCCGTCCCCCAGGCCGAGGCCCTCGGCCTCACCCTCCCCGACCCCGACATCCGGTGGAACGAGGAGCGCGGACACTACGACTTCGGCCCGATCGACTGGACCGAGTTCTGGGACGTCCTCAAGGGCAACGGCCCCTGCAACGACCAGCGGCTGAGCAAGCGACGCCAGGCCCACGAGGACGGCGCCTGGGTCAGGGAAGCGGCGGCGGCCTACGCGGACAAGCACACCGGAAAGCACGGGGAGGCACAGGCATGACGACCGACGGTTGGCC